>JACIWW010000035.1 GCA_014360905.1 Chloroflexota bacterium | reverse complement strand
GCCAGATCGGCCATAGGCGGTGCTCCTCCTGGTGCAGTTGTTTCCACAATTCTTTTACCACAGGAGCACCCCCTTTTGTCAAAATCGCCTGTACCACCTGGTAACGATCTGTTGGCGCAAGCGCATGCTTCTTTTGACATAGAATTAGTATTGCGATTATAATGTTTGCGTCAGCAGTTGGCAAGACGAGTTAGTAGTGAGTATCCGAGGAATGCAAAGGGACGAGCCTGGATGGACAAGATTTTACTGAAGTCCTGCGAGAAGATGGATGAATTAGCAGATGGTCAGGTAGATTTGATCATCACTTCCCCTCCGTATTGGAACGCAATTGACTACGATGTACATGTCCAAGATGATACCAGCTGGTATCGCACGCGAAGAGGCGATGCATACGAGAAATACCTGGCTTGGTTGAACGCTTGTTTCCAAGAATGCTATCGGGTCTTGAAGCCAGGGAGGTTTTGCTGTGTGGTAATCGGCACCGTTCTGTTTAATGGAAAGCATTACCCATTACCCCAGCACTTCGTGTCTTTGATGGAGAAACTAGGCTTTGAATTTCATCAGGATATTATCTGGCACAAAGTTACAGGGGGAGTGAAAAGGGCGGGGGTCACAATACAGCACCCGTATCCTGGCTATTACTGTCCCAATATTATGACAGAGTACATCCTCATCTTTCGGAAGCCAGGCCCCAAGATCTATAAAGGGAAGACGAACGAAGAGAAGGAACAAAACAAAATTCCGATCGATGACCTCTTCACAAAAGAACTGGCTAATAATGTCTGGCATATTGCGCCCGTTCCTCCCAATCAGTACGAGCATCCCTGCCCCTTTCCTGAAGAAATCCCTTATCGGCTGATTAGCCTCTTCTCTTACCCGGGTGATTTGGTGCTAGATCCGTTCTTGGGTATTGGAACCACAACGAAGGTAGCTCGCGCCCTCGAACGGCACTGGATTGGCTACGAAGTGAAGGAAAAGTACGTGCAAATCGCCAAGCAACGGTTAAATGAGCCCCTGAACCTCAGAGAACAGCTCATTGCCGTTTTCGAGAAATTGCCCGTGTATGAAGGGTCCCAAAAAGGTACTGCAAAGCGAACCCAGAAAACACATACACGTCAACCACCCCAGCAAAGTTTGTTCGACCTTGCTTTCCGGGAAAAGGGCGGTGAATATGATTCGGAGCCAGATTCAGAGTAACGAACTTATCATCGAGATTGCTCGCCTTGGACGACAACATCCCTCCCCTCCGCCACTGAGTGAGTTCTTCCCCTTTCGTCACTACCTAAGCCAGGATAGTTCCCTGATAGGGCTGGATGAAATCGATGGGTTATGGACTCGCAGAGAAGTCCTAACCAGGTTCTTACTCTTGAGTGCAGTCTTGGATCAGGGGCCAGATCTCGAAGGCGTTCGGCTATTAGTGAAAAGTGTAGTGAACGATCTGTATCTAAGAGAGATCCGCATCTTCCATAAACCGTTAGAATTCTTCAGGGAATTTGGAATCTCCATTGACAGGATTTTGCAAGAGCACGATAGTATCAAAGAGATCAGAGCGGATGATTGGGCTCGCGTGAATAAAACCAGCGCCAATAAGTACAATTTGTTCCTGGATAACTCAAAACAAGCTCTGAATTATGCTGTTTCTCGATGGGGCACTGCATTATGTCTCCCTCTGCTGCTGGAAAAGGAGAGAGGCCAGGACGACGCAATTGAGCCTCTCGTGGATTACCTCGAAAGCTGGCCTTCTGCCGAGATTATGAGTCAGCAGATAAAAGATCACAGGCGCTATGGTCTGGGCAAGGCAATAGGAGATAAAGCAGGCCATTTATTTGCCAAATGGTATGTTTACACTTTCAGACTGGCGAAAAGGAAAGGCAATACCTGGGGTCCCCTCTCGCATGAATTGCCATTAGACAGCAATGCTGGGCGTGTGTTGTTCCGCACCGGATTTTTACTTGACTGGGCAAGCATAGAAGACTACGAAAGGTGGAATGTCATACAGAGGGGCAAGGGAAAAGGCGGATTAGACTACCTGCGGGTAACGAACATCCGGGGCAAGAAATCAACCCGTACCGAAATATCAGGTGAGTTTGGAGAAGTATACAGGTCTGTCGTGCTGGAACACCTGGCAGTGCAACGACGAGTACCAACGAAAATGGAGATTCAGAGAATTCCGAACGCACTCCTTCTGCACTCTGGCTACGCCATTGGCGATTTGGACGACGGTCTCGTATACATTGGCACAAATTACTGCTTTAACCATGACGCGCCCAGGTGCACGGGCTGTCCCATCAATGGCATGTGTCTGGGGCATCAGGCCGCCCAGGATTTGATCACTCGCTATAGGACTTAGACCTTCGCCTGACCCCAACTGCCGTTCAGCGCACGAGATCGCCGCCGAATAGAATTCGGCGGCTACGAGTGTGAAGATCCGCTCACCGTAGTGGCGGCTTTCCATAGCCGCCATGAGGGGTGATGTCAAGATTTTATGGCGGGGCAGGTATGGGAACCTGCCCTCACCAGAGGGTGATTTGTCAAATGTTGTGTAAAAGGCCTTAGGCGGGTAAGGATAGCCTCCGGTCTTCTCGTTGTGAAAGGCTCCCATCGAGCGAGCGCGTTTCTTGACTTCGCCGAAGAGGCGTTCGACATAGTTGTTGGTGCGAATCGAGCGCCAGTGCTGTTTGGGAAAGTCATAGAAACGCAGGCAATCACCCAGATCCCTGCGCAAGCACTCGACTGCCTCAGAGATCACCGGCTCCCACTTGAGTACAAAGGCTTCTACCTCCTGCTGAGCCTCATCTTTGCTGTTGGCCAAGTAGAAGATGCGGTTCAATTCGTTGCGCACGTCAGCTTGCTTGCTCTTTGGCACATGGACCAGGATGTTTTCGACCTTGTGCACCGCACAGCGCTGCCGGATAGCACCGGGAAACTTGGCTTCGATTGCCCCGATGACTGCCATACCGCCATCGGTAATCCACAGCTCAGCGCTTTCTACCCCACGACGCTAGAGGTCATCCACAAAGCTATCCCATGCCGCACGGCTCTCCTTGTCCCCAGGGGCAAAGCCCAACACCTCCCGTTCACCATTCATCTTGACCCCCAGGGCAGCTAACAGGGGCACTTTCTCATACTGATTATCGTAGCCGACGGTAAAGTAGACGCCATCCAGAAAGATATACCGATACCGTTTCTCCAGCGGCCGTTGTCGCCAGGCGTTACATTCTTCTTCCAAGCTATGGAAGATACGCGATACGGTCGATGGACTGGGTTCAGCCCCCAGCAAGTGCTGAGTGCTCTGCCCCACTGCCGTAGTGCTCAGCCCTTTGATAAACATGTCACGGATGGCCTGATCTACCTGGCTCTGGCGTCGCTGGTAGCGGTCAAACAAGCGCGTCTGGTACAGCCCGGCACGATCGCGAGGCACTTTCACGTTTGCCAGTACTCCAAAGCTGGTGATCCAATCCCGCTTGTAGCTCCCGTTCCGTTGTCCGCGCCGCTTTGGACTGCGTTCGTAAGGCTGCGCCTGCAACAGTGCGCTCAACTCGTCTCGCATCACCTCCTCGAAAATGAGGCACACGACACAACGGGCGCATTCCATAATATAGGCCTGAAACTCGATTTGGCTAAGGTCGAAAAGTGTGCTAATATCCTTATCATTGGGCATGGTCTATCCTCCTTAAAAGATGGTTGCTTATCTCTAGAGGATACCCTGCCCGCCCTTTTTACACAAAATCTAGTATATCACCGAGGCGTCTTTTGAAAGTTACATCTGAGAAAGTCGGCTCATGTGAATATCGTTTGACCATTATGATGCACTTCCTGGCGGCATAGGCATCGCGGAGAAGGGCTTTGCCCTGCTTCTAGAACTGTGGAAGGCAACCTTGGCTGCTATCCAGGAGTGCCCTTGCCAGGATGGCTGCCCCAGTTGCATCCAATCCCCCAAGTGCGGCAACAACAATGAGCCGCTGGATAAGCGTGCTGCCATTTTGATCCTACAGGCATTGCTGGGCAACCAGCGTGCATGACGCAGAAACAAGACAAACCAAGCCTCGCCTAGAGACCTGGTTTGTGCTTGCTGGGAACCACACTTTACGATATGGTGAACATCAGCTCAACCAAATCTTCAATTGGTTCTGCAGTACCATCCTTTTTCGCTGCAGCCGCTGAGCATTCCTTGGCATAGTGTTTCAGCAAGAAAAGACTGGCACTATGCGCTGCCGCACGGATGGAGGCAAGTTGATGGATGATCTCGGCGCAATCGCGTCCCTCCTCCACCATGCGCTGCACACCTCGTGCCTGTCCCTCGATGCGCCGTAGGCGAGAAAGCATTTCTTGTCGCACGTCTTGTGGGAAATCCATGTTTTTCATTCCTTGTATCACAAGAGCCAACGGCTCTTATCTGCGAATGCTTCAGCCCCCTGTCGGTGCGCACGAAGCATTGGCAGCCGCTGCGCTGGTCGTAGAACTGCTCTTGCCAAAGAGGGAGATCGCTTTCTCTACGCGTTGACTGCCGCAGCGTGGGCAGCAGATATCCACTTCGGCCGACATGGAACGAAGCCACTTCTCAAACTTCTCTCCACATTGAGTACAACGATACTCATAGATCGGCATACAGTCACTCCCGAGAAAAGTATCAATGAACCCTTATGCTGTAGCTTTCAGAACAGCATCCAACCTCTCGGCGATGGCCTTTTTCGGTCGTGCGCCAACGATCCGCTCAATCTCCTGACCGTCTTTGAAGATAATCAAGGTAGGGATACCCATGATGCCGTAGCGGACCGGCGTTTCGCCATTCTCGTCCGTATTTAGTTTGGCAATCACCACTCGCCCGTCGTAGTCGGCCGCTAGCTCCTCAATGATCGGCCCTACCATACGGCAAGGCCCACACCATGGTGCCCAGAAATCAACCAGGACGGGCAATTCAGATTCCAGTACTTCCTTTTGAAACGTTTCGTCAGTGACATGCAATGGCTCTTTCATCTTTCTTTTTCTCCTTTGGCATTTGGATGGGGAGATAACCTGCGGATATTTTCTGCAATCCGCAGTTTGGTTATTACTATACCCCCCTAGGGTATATATTAGCACAAAACCACTTTTTTGTCAAACTTGTGGGCTGCTCGCAAATATCGTTGTTCGAGACCCATCTCCCATCGGCAAGCAATGCAATAGCCTGCGCAACAAACTAGTCGGGTGGGGTATTTTCAGCAGATTAAGCGATCGCCAAGGGAGATAAAGTCAGTTTCTCCTCCTGTGCTTGCTTAGGCTAACCATCGTTCAGTCGTTCCTAGGCGCGGAGCAGAAACCCACTCCCCAATCTGGTGATACTTATTCGCACCCTGCCTATTTTACGGCGATGTGCTATAATAGCAGCAAAGCAGCAAGCATTCGAAAGGGGGGAATGGATGGCAGCGTATCGCTTTCGCGGTGAAGACAAGGCGCTGGACGACGAAGCGCGTGAGGGAGCGCCAGGGCAGTTCGTTGCTTTGCCCGATGGAGTGGTGCACTATGAGCTAGCCGGACCTCTTGATGGCCAGCCGGTTGTGCTCATCCATGGCTTTTCCGTCCCGTATTACATCTGGGATCCGACCTTCCCCGCCCTCGCTGAGGCAGGGTTCCGACCCTTGCGTTATGACCTATATGGGCGTGGTTTCTCTGACCGTCCAGAGACGGAATATACTCTTGACCTCTTCGTGCGGCAGGCACTGAACTTGTTACAAGCGTTGGGCATTGAGCGCGCTGTAGACGTGGTAGGTCTCTCCATGGGCGGTCCCATCGCCGTGAGCTTTGCTGATCGTTATCCGGAGCGCGTGCGCAAACTCATCTTGATTGACCCAGCCGGCTTGCCCTTTGCTAAACCAGTCCTGGGCAATATCATCACCCTGCCTTGGCTTGGTGAACGGCTGATGGACCTCCTCTTTGAGCGGGTTATGGTCAACTCGCAGGGCAATGACTTTGTGCATCCGGAGCGCTTTCCCGATTTTCGCGCCAAGTACCTACCACAGACACACTACATTGGTTTTCGCCGCGCTATCCTCTCCACTTTGCGTGGCGATGTCCTGCGCGACCACAGCGAGGTCTACCGCCGCGTGGGCAAGCAAGGGCGTCCCATCCTGCTCATCTGGGGACGCCTGGACAAGACTATACCCTTTGAAACGCACCGCCAAGTCCTCGCGGCCATGCCTGGGGCGGATTTCCATGCTATTGAGGATGCCGGACACGTCCCCCACTACGAGCGTCCAGAGGTGGTCAATCCTATTCTCATCGAGTTCTTGCGTCGGTAGAGCAGAAGACTCGGCCAGGCGGCGAAGCAATCTCCCAGCCTCATACGCGGGATTGCTTTATCACGCAAAACGCCTCGCGTAATGCGATCTGCCGTTGTGTGTTGCTGAGGAACAGCCCAAGCATCTCGCATAAATAGGAAAAGCGCCCCTGGAGGGATTCGAACCCCCGACGACAGGGCTTAGGACGCCCTCGCTCTGTCCTCTGAGCTACAGGGGCACTATACTGCACTGAAGTATACCACATCCTGCTGGGCCTGGCAAGTTGCGCACTTGGAACACTCCTGCAAAATCCTGATTCTTCGGGGCGGGATCTCAGGTGACTGCCCGAATGGATATCGCAACCCAAGATCGCGCGAGTTTGACAACTACTCAACCCCTCGCTAGAATGGCATATATCGTGTCACAGGGCCAACCCAATAGCTGGGAAACGGTGGCAGATCACAGCAGTAATGTGCAGCGTGTATCTTGCCTTAAATCACAACCCGAACGAAGGAGCGATTGTGAAACTATCTGTATTGATTCCTGTGTTCAACGAAGAGGAAAGTGTCAAGGAATTGCTTGACCGTGTGCTGGCAGTTCCCGTTGATAAAGAAGTGATTGTGGTGGACGATTGCTCCACTGACAATACCTGGACGATGTTAAACAGCGTCCGGGATCCACGCGTGCGCATTTACCGCCACGAGGTGAATCAAGGCAAGGGTACGAGCATTCGTACCGCTCTCAGCCATGCTACCGGCGATTGGGTCATCATCCAGGATGCCGATCTAGAGTACAATCCAGATGACTATCCAAGGCTGCTCGAGCCAATCCTGAACGGCAAGGCTCAAGTGGTTTACGGTGTACGCGATCTCAGCAGGCAGAAGCTGTTTTTTCGTCTGGGGAACCAATTCCTGACTTTTGTCACGAATGTGCTCTATGGAGCCCAGATATCCGATATGGAGACCTGCTACAAGCTGATGCCCCGCAAGGTGATGCAGGAACTGAATCTGCGCCCTAGCCGTTTTCAGATTGAGCCGGAGATTACCGCAAAACTGTTGCGCAGGGGTTACTCGATCCATGAGGTACCTATCTGGTACAAGCCGCGCAAAGAGAAAAAGCTGAACCCCTGGAAAGATGGTCTTCCAGCGCTCTGGACGTTGATCCGCTATCGCTTTGGGAAGGTATAGCGCGGAGACAATCGTATTTCTCCATGATCCAGCCCGGAAAAAGCAAACGCAACCACCAGTGGCGGCTTGACCTTGCTTGTTATCCGCTTGTTTTTCTGATGTGTTCCCAGCATGCGCGCACGCAGATGCCGCATACATCTGCTTGCAGGCCAAGGGCGCGAATGCGCTGTCGGCAGGCTTCGCGATAATCACTGGCTTTGCGTAGAATGGGGCAGGCTTCCAGGCACAAACGGCATTCGCTGCATCCTGGCAATTCTTTTGGCGAGCTTGGAATGCGACCTGAGATGAAAATCGTAGCAAAGCGCAGCGCTGGACCTGCCTCTGGCGTAACGATCAAGCCGTGCTTACCTCTCCAGCCCAGACCAGCCGCCTCCGCGAAGACGCGATGTGACACACAGTGGGGGAAGTATTCCCTAACATGCCTGACCTGTCCGGCCCAGCCCTCTATGGTCGCCTGCTCAGCAATGCCACCAAAACGAGTCACCATCTTCTGCGCGATATTGTTGAGCGTGTGGTTGAGTGTAATGTAGGCCTGTGCATACTCGTTCCAGCAGTCATTGGGTGAGGGCTTGCTTTGCCAGGTAGCGGGTATGGATAGGACTTCGTGCTCGTGGTAGAACACACCAAGGGAAATGGCGGTTATCTCTCGCCCAAGGGTTTTCAATTTCTTCTCCAGATACTGCTGCTGCTCCGGAAGCAAAAGGATCATGTCCAAGGAAGAAAAGCCAATCACGCCCTGGCGTCCAGCCTCGGCGCACAATTGCTGAAATAATTGTTCAATATCTTCCCTTGATGAAATGACAGGCATAGAGCCTCCTTTTCGAACATCTATCGCCCTCACGGGTTTGGTTTTATGGTCAGATGACACCTTTTTGCCGTAAGCGTTCCATATCCGTCGCCGTGTAGCCCAATTCGGCTAGTATTTCCGAGGTGTGCTGACCCAAGACAGGTGCAGGGGATTGGGGCGTTTCGCGGCCATCCAGCGGCATAGCCAAATTCCCATCGTGCCATAACTGGCGATGCACAGTCTGCGGATGAGCGAATACTTCATCCAGGGATAAAACCGGTTCGCAGCAGCAATCGTGAGTGGCAAATAGGTTGGTCCAATATGCTCTGGATTGTGTGCGGAAGAGCGCTGCAACTTCAGCGATTAGGCTTGCCTGATCGGCGTCATATTGCCGTGCTTGCCACTCTAGGCGACCAACAGCCCTGCAGAAAGCTTGCCAGAACTCGGGCTCCAATGCTCCCAGAGCCATGTACCCTCCGTCTGCTGTCTCATAAACATGGTAGCATGCCAGCTTGCCCGTCAGCCACGTTTGGCCTCGTTGAGGGACATGCCCCGTCGTCAGCCACTCGGCCAATGGTATAGCCAGCAGAGCGACGATGCTATCTAGCATTGCAATATCCAGATACTGACCCCGTCCACTATGCTCGCGTCCCAAAAGCGCAGCGACCACTCCGAAGGCCATCCACAATCCTCCCACCAGGTCAGCGATGGGCACGCCAGGAATAACCGGGGGACCATCTTTTGTCCCGGTGAGAGCCAAAAGTCCTCCAAGAGCGATATAGTCCAAATCGTGGCCGGCACGCAGATGATAAGGGCCTCTCTGGCCATATCCGCTGAGCGAGGCATAGATCAAGCGCGGATTCACTGCTGCCAGTGTTTCGTAATCGAGCCCAAGCCGTTTCATCACACCTGGGCGAAAACCTTCTAAGAGCACGTCAGCACGCTGCGCCAATTCCTGTAGGATACCCCTGCCTTCGGGCGCTCTCAGATTGAGCGTCATGCTCTTTTTGTTGCGGTTTAGCAGCTCAAACATTGCGGCCCCACCATCGACGCCAAAACGTGATACGTAGCGCAGTGGATCACCAAAACGTGGCCTCTCGATCTTGATGACTTCAGCACCGAGATTGGCCAAGGCTGAAGATGCGTAGGGCCCTGGTGCCAAGCGAGTCAGGTCGAGGATGCGTATACCCTGCAATGGCTGTTCCAATGTCCTTATCCTCCCGTATAGTTTGAGTCCACTCATGGCGTGACAACGCATAGTTGTGCCATAATAGCCGAACCATTCTCCTGCATCCGCACTGGAAAGGAAGCACGATGAAAGGAGTGGTCAACGCCGTGGTATTGTATCATAGCGTCTTGTCAGCAACAAAGAAGCATCGGGGATGCTGTTCGGAGCGGCAGCTGCGCTTGTCCGTACTGCGTGAATGTGATATACTTGCGGCAACGATGAGGAAGGACAAGTATGCTGTTTCTTTGCCCTGGCAGAGCATGAGGAGGACAATTTGATCGTCGAACTGCTTGTCGTTGGACCATTGCAGACTAATTGTTATATTGTTGCTGACGAGAATACAAAAGAAGGCATTGTCATTGACCCAGGTGGAGATGGCGCTCACATTTTGCGCACTGTGCAACAGATGAAGCTGAATATCAAATTGGTTGTCAATACACACGGCCACTTTGATCACATCATGGCTAATAAGGAAGTGATAGAAGGGACAGACGCTTCTTTGGCTATCCATCCCAAAGACGCGGACATGTTAACCAATCCCCTGCGCAGTTTTGCCGTGTTTGTCGGCAAAGTTCATCCCAGCCCGCCGGCGACGTTGTTGCTCGAGGAGGGAGCAACCGTGGAATTTGGTTCGGTCCGGTTACATGTATTGCACACACCCGGGCATTCACCTGGAAGCATTAGTCTGTGGAGTCCGGAGGAGAAGGTGATTTTCAGTGGCGACGCGCTGTTTAATCTAGGCATTGGCCGTACGGACTTTCCTGGGGGGAGCATGCGGGTTCTACTACAATCCATCAGAGACAAGTTATTCACCCTGCCCGATGATACGGTTGTCTATCCCGGCCATGGCCCAAAGACAACCATCGGCTTCGAGCGAAAGTACAATCCTTTTCTGGCTTAGAGGTCCGAAGAAAAAGGAGCGCGACTTGGAACGGTTGGGGAATATCACGGAGCAAATTCAGGCGTATTTCGAAGCGAAGAATGCCACACGTGAGCAAGCGCTGACGCGCTCACGCGAATTGACTAGATGCTGTGCCCTTGCCATTCGTGCACTACATCGCGCTGAGTATAACAAGGCAGCGGATTTGCTGGCTACGGCGAAGGCGGCAGCACAACGCATGTCCAGTGATCTGCGCGATCATCCTGATCTGTACTATAGTGGATATACACAGGATGCGCTGAAAGAGTTTGCTGAGGCCACTATCACCTGGGCGCTCCTCACGGATGCGCCGTTGCCCACCCCCGATGAGTTAGATGTACCACCGGCTACTTATCTCAATGGTCTGGGGGAGGCGATGGGTGAAGTGCGACGCTATGTCCTGGATGTCATTCGCAGAGGTGAGATTGACCGCTGTGAAGCGATGCTACAGGTGATGGAAGAGGTGTATAGCACGCTTGTGACCATTGATTACCCCGATGTCATCACTGGTGGTCTGCGACGTACTACAGATATGGTTCGTGGAGTTCTAGAACGCACACGCGGTGATCTGACCATGGCTGCGCGTCAGGAGGCTCTGCGGAGTGCGCTACGGGACTTTGAGAGTACTTTGCGGCAGGCAGAATACCCTTTGGAAAAAGAACCAGCAGCAGGTGCGGACAATGGATGACGAGCGTTCTGTGCCGGTCATCATGGCCAGTGAACTGGGTCAGTATGCCTTTTGTGCCCGCAGCTGGTGGCTGGATTCTGTGCAGGGATATCCATCTAGCCATAAACTAGAGATGGTCGGTGGTCACTTTGCTCACCGAGCGCATGGGCGCGTTGTGGCACGCCATCTCCGTCTGCAGCGTCTGGCTTATGCGCTGCTCTTGCTGGCAGTGCTAGTTGCTACAGTGGGCATATATCTTCTGAGACGAGGGCTGTAATGCTCAGGAAATGGTGCTTTCTCGCTCTAGCTCTGCTTGTTGTGGTCGGGTGTAGCTTGGATCCGGGTAACCCTGGGCATTCTCCTACCTTGTCAATGCAGCCTACTGCTACCGTTGAACCCTCACCGCTGCCCAGTCCTACGTTTACGGCCACGCTAACGCCGTCGCCTACACCCACCATGACGCTGACGCCATCTCCAATCCCTACTCTTGGGCCGGAGGCTTCTTTCGAGCGTTTCATCTTGATCGATCAGGATACGCAAACAATGTATGTTTACGAGGATGGTGTCAAAATCCGCACGATACCGGTCAGCACAGGTAATCCGGAGGATAAGACGACCATGACGCCAGCCTGGGAAGGAGAAGTAGGCAAATATGTAGGCACCTTCTTCTCCTTCGGAACGTGGGCTGATGATGCCTGGTATTTGTTCGATCACTATGGCGCTGTTTTGATCCATGGTGCCCCCTATCTGAAGGAAAACGGGGAAAAGATCTATCAAGACTTGGATGCCTTGGGTGTGCGACCCGTGTCCCATGGCTGTATCCGATTGCCACCCGAAGAAGCCAAGTGGTTTTCAGAGTGGGGGCCTCAAGGGGCCCACATCATCATTTTGCCTCTTACGAAAAGGCCGTAATCCTATGCTCTGGTTGCTTCTTGCCCTTTTGTTAGCCGTGGCAGGAGCGTGTTTACTCCTCTATACCCGCAGACAGAGGCTAGCGGCCGGTTTGCCGACAGGCCAGATCGTGTATGCAGATACGGGTGCCTGGCAGTGTTGTGAACGCCCATTGTTTTCGCCGCGGTATCGCCTTGCCGGCAAACCAGACTACCTGGTGAAGGAACATGGTCAGATTGTGCCCGTGGAAGTGAAGCCTGGGCGTCGCGCTGCTGAACCATATGAGGGGGATATCCTGCAGTTGGCGGCTTATTGCCTGTTGGTAGAGGAAGAATATGGAGAGCGCCCGCGTTACGGCTACCTCAAGTATCACCAGGCAGTTTTTCGCATTGACTATACAGAGGAAGTGCGTCACTACCTATTGTCCAAACTGGAAGCAATGCGTCATGATTTGCGTGCACCAGATGTTGCCCCAAGCCACGACGAGCCCCAGCGTTGCCTGCGTTGTGGACATCGGTATGCCTGCCACAGGCGTTTGGCTTGAAGAGCAGAGTAACCCGCAGTGGGGATATTCCGTAACAAGCAGCAATAGGGCAGGGTTTTAACCCGCCCTACTTTTGTATGTCAGAGGTGTATGGCAAAGGCTTTAGTTCGACAAGGTTGGCGGATTGGGCTATAATTCATAGGCAAACCATCTTTATCATCAGGTTATCTTCACTGTTTTGGCTTATGGTAATCATGAATTAACAACTGTGAGCTGGCAATGAAACGATTTGGACTGCTGCATCATCCCAAGATTAGCGAATCGCAGACTTTGGCACAGGAGGTGGAAACTGCCCTGCAAGCCTATGGCGTATCGGTGTGGCAGGCTTCAGCCTGGGACGAAGCTGAAGTGCTGCAACAAGCACAGGGGACCGATTTGTTGATTACGTTTGGCGGAGATGGCACCATCGTGCGCACGGCGCGCATCTTGGCTGCCCATAGCCTGCCTATTCTGGGAGTGAACTTGGGTCGTCTAGGATTTCTAGCTGAATTGCAGCCTTCGCAAATACGGGGTAGGCTAGAGGCGCTCGTGGATGGGCAATATTGGTTGGAAGAGCGCATGATGCTGCACGCGGATGTAGAGCGGGAGCGACGCATCGTGCATTCGTATGAAGCGCTCAATGACGTCGTGGTCAGCAGGGGGCGCATTGCGCGGGTTGTGCGGGTCGAGACCTATGTGGATGGCCAGTATCTGACAACCTATGTGGCAGATGGCGTGATCGTAGCTACTCCCACAGGTTCTACAGCTTACTCGCTTGCGGTAGGCGGCCCAATCCTGGATCCTGGTTTGTTCAATCTTTTGTTGACGCCCATCGCTCCGCATTTAAGTGTGGCTACAGCCTTGGTGCTGCCCGCTGGAGTGCGCGTACATTTGGAGCTTTCCACAGAATACGAAGCTTCGCTGACTATTGATGGTCAGGTGGACCTCCCGCTGGGAGACGGCGATATGATCGTTGTAGCAGCTAGTCGAAACGTGTGTCGTTTTGTGCGCATGGGAGAGCGTAATTACTTTTACAAGGCGCTATTCGAACGGCTCAGGTAAAAGCTGTGCGTTTGGCTTTGAGTTACAAGGGTGAAATATCGAGAGTGGTATTGCAACCTATTCGCTTTTACTCTAAGAGATTGGTAACCACTGATTGAGGTATTCGGAGGTCGGGGGTTGTTGTCCGAACTGAATATTTCCAACTTTGCCATCATTGATCATCTGCATCTGACGATTTCGTCGGGGTTTACTGTGCTCACAGGCGAGACGGGCGCGGGCAAATCCATCATTATTGATGCAGTGAGCACGTTGCTCGGAGGGCGCGGAGATGTAGAACTCATTCGTTCGGGAACAGAAGGCGCGCGCATAGAAGGGGTTTTTATTTTATCCCCTGCGCTTCGTGACGAGTTGATACCGTTTCTGCACGAACACGGACTGGATGATGACAGCGACACGCTCATTCTCACACGTGAGATTAATCGGAATGGCCGCCATGTCTGCCGGGTAAACGGGCGCACAGTGACCTTGGGCATCTTTGCCCAGATAGGCGAGCGCTTGGTTGATATCCACGGGCAAGGGGAGCACCTGTCTCTTCTGCGCGTCAAAGAGCATTTGAATTTCCTAGATCGGTACGGTGGCTTGCAAGAGCAGCGGGCTGGGTTAGCCGAGCAGGTGCGAATGTTGCGCAAGGTGCGTGAGGAACTGGCCGCTCTGCGCCGAGACGAGCGCGAATTAGCGCGCAGAGCTGATTTGCTGCAGTACCAAATACGCGAAATCGAGGACGCAAAACTCCGCCCCGGCGAAGAGGAAGAGCTTTTGGCAGAACGCAAGTTGCTGCTCAATGCGGAACGTCTTTCTATGCTGGCCAACACAGCTTTTCAAAAGCTTGGTGGTGGCAGTGAGGAACAACACACGGTAGTTGATATGCTGGAAAGCGTGCTGCGCGACCTGACCGAATTGGAGAAACTCGATGCGCATATCGCGCCGCAGCGCCAATTCGTGGAGGAGATATCTTACCAACTCGATGACCTCGCGCGCACGCTGCGCAGTTATCGGGATAAAATCGAATTCAACCCGGTGCGCTTGCAAATGATCGAAGAACGGCTGGATTTGATCCACAACTTGAAACGCAAGTACGGCAATTCCATCGCGGAAGTGTTGCATTTTGCTGAAGGGGCAGCGAAGGAATTACATGCGATTACCCATAACGAAGAGCGTATTGCCGAATTGGAAGAAGAGGAAGCCCGTCTGATCGTGGAAGTTGGAGCCCAAGCGTCCGCACTCTCAGCAGCCAGGCGCGAGGCTGCCAATCGGTTGGAGGCAGCTGTAGAGCGTGAGCTCGATGAGCTGAACATGAAGCAAGCTCGCTTCGTAGTGGACATGCATTGGAAAGAAGCAGAGGATGGGGTGCTGGTCGAGGGCAAACGCTATGCCTGCGATCTAAGTGGCATTGATCACGTGGAATTCCTAATTTCACCCAATGTCGGCGAGCCGCCAAAACCATTGGCCAAAATTGCTTCAGGGGGCGAGACTTCTCGGCTTATGTTGGCCCTGAAAGTGGTGCTTACTGCGGCTGATGAAGTGCCTACGCTTATCTTTGACGAAATTGACCAAGGTATCGGCGGCCGTGCGGGAGGCGTGGTAGGACGCAAACTGTGGGGCTTGACATCCAAGCACCAAGTATTATGTGTCACGCATCTGCCCCAGTTAGCCTGCTATGGTGATGCTCATTACAAGGTAGATAAGGTGCAGAGTCAAGGACGCACGGTGACACGTGTGCAGGAGCTTGGTGAGCAGGAACGTATTGAGGAACTCGCCGCTATGCTCGGTGGCCCGCCAGGTGTGGCACGCCAACGCAGCGCTCAAGAAATGTACGAAGAAACTCTGACCATCAAGAGGGTCGGTGCCCAGCAAAAATGAACTTGTCCATAGCGGTTGTGCCCTTCGGTCACGAGGATAAGGCAAAGCCGTGCAAGGTTTTAGCGGTCGAGTTCTTTGTAATGCATATCGGATAGCCCTCTTAACCGTTCTGCAGCAGCTTCAGCCGTCAAGTCACGTTGAGGCTGCGCTAGCATCTCGTAGCCAACCATGAACTTGCGCACAGTAGCTGAACGGAGCAACGGCGGATAGAAATGTGCGTGCAAGTGCCACGCAGGATGGAGCTGGCCATCCGTGGGCTGCTGATGAAAGCCCATTGAGTAGGGAAAGGATGCCTGGAACAAGTTATCATAGCGACAGGTTAATCGTTTGAGGATATCCGCTAGCGCATCGCGTTCTTCTCCATCGAGGTGGGACAAAGAGGAGACATGGCGTTTGCTGAGCAGCATCGTCTCAAAGGGCCAGATTGCCCAAAAGGGGACTAGAACGACAAAACCATCGTTTTCCAGCACAATGCGCGTTCCTTCTATCATCTCTAGCGCCAGGTAGTCGCACAGCAAGCAGCGCCCTGACTCATGCAGATAGTCCTCTTGCGCCGCGTTCTCCTTAATCACTTCCGTAGGTAGAGACTCATTGGCCCAGATTTGCCCATGTGGATGCGGATTGGAAGCACCCATCATCTCCCCTTTGTTCTCGAAAATCTGCACATAGCGGATGAATGAAAGCGCCCCTAGTTCGATGTACTGTTCTATCCAGAGATCGACCACAGCGCGAATTTGATCCACTGTCATTTCAGCCAAAGTCAGGTCGTGACGGGGAGAGAAGCAAATCACGCGGCAGATGCCGCGTTCTGGGTGGCTGACCAGGAGCGAGGAGTGTACTTTGGCTGCATCACCGATGCCTGCGGAGTAGGGCAGCAAAGCGCTGAAATCGTTATCAAAGACAAATGTGCCTTCATAGTCTGGGTTTTGCGTGCCTTTGGCACGCATGTTGCCTGGGCATAGGTAGCACTCTGGGTCGTAGGCGGGACGCGTCTCTCGTGGTGGGGTCTCCACCAGGCCGAGCCAGGGGCGTTCCATGCGGTGCGGAGATACCAGAACCCACTCGCGTGTTAGTGGGTTGTAACGACGGTGAACAACAGATAGCGTTTGTGCATCTGCGATCATTTGGACCTCCTGGAGAAGTTGCTTGACCTATGATAAATGACACGGGGCGGATGACCAAATCCACATAACTGGTGAGCCAGCCACGGTAGACCCCAGTTCTTTTTGGAGTTTTGTGCCCAATTTTTTATCATTAACCAGCACAATGTGAGTACCTTAGGAGGGCAATAATCGGCAATGGATAACCATGTTGGGCATTCTTCCGATTTTTGTGTCTTCTGTGCCATCGTCAATGGCCAAGCGCCAGCGGTGGTGGTCTATGAAGACGAGCACACGATGGCTTTCATGGATATCAATCCGGCTACACGGGGTCATGTGCTGGTCATCCCCAAGAAGCACGCACGAGACCTCTTCGATGTGGGCGAGGAAGATGCATTGCACGTGATGCGCACCGTGGTGCGCGTGGCGCGGGCTATAGACAAGGCGCTGCAGCCCGATGGCGTGAACCTCATCCAAGCCAACCGTCGCGCGGCTTTTCAGAGTGTGTACCACTTTCACATGCACGTAATTCCCCGTTGGTGGGATGATGGACTGGTGCCGATATGGCGGCATCAACGCGAGGACCCAGAGGTGCTGCGTGAGGTAGGAGCGAAAATTAGGCAAGCGCTCAACACGGATTAATAGAAATAAAATCCTTAGGTTGCAAAACCTAAGGATTTTCAGTCGGGGCGCGCGGATTTGAACCGCGGACCACTTGAACCCCATTCAAGTGCGCTACCGGGCTGCGCTACGCCCCGTTTGAGATCTATTATAGCCAAGTCTGCTCCTTTTGCCAAATCGCTGTTGCGCTTACGCTAATCGTCTATTTTGACCAAACATCCCCTCTACATTACAATCTCCTGCAAGCCATGATGGAAAACCATTTCTTCGGCTCGTTCGTATGCAAACAGACAGGCGGCAGTTTTCGCATACTACTGCCTGCTGGCAAGTGATAACGGGAAGTTCTCTATGTTCGACAATCTGACCACCAGACTACAAGATATTTTCAAGAAACTCTCCGGAAAAGGACGTCTTTCCGAAGCGGACGTAGATGCCGCGTTGCGTGAGGTGCGTCTGGCGCTGCTCGAAGCAGACGTCAATTTCCGAGTGGTGAAAGATTTCATCGCTCGTGTGCGCGAGCGGGCTGTCGGTGCAGAGGTGATGAAGAGCCTCTCTCCCGCTCAGATGGTGATCAAGATCGTCCACGAGGAGCTCATTGCCACTTTAGGCGAGCCGCGAAAACTGGATCTGTCCGGTCCGCCGCCTCATGTGGTTATGCTTGCTGGCTTGCAAGGATCGGGCAAGACTACTACCGCTGCCAAGTTGGCACTCAAGTTGCGGCAGTCAGGGCAGCGTCTCTTGCTAGTGGCAGCAGATACGCGGCGACCAGCGGCGATCACGCAACTGGAGATACTTGGTCGCCAGTTGGACATCACGGTACACAGCGAAGGCGATCAAGTGCCCCCACCACGTATCTGCGTCAATGCGGTTGCTCGAGCGCGCAAGGGTGCTTACAGTGTGGTCATCCTGGACACGGGCGGTCGGCTGCACATTGACGATGAGATGATGCGCGAACTGGAGGAAATCGTGCGACAGGTTTCTCCAGTCGAAGTCCTGCTGGTAGCAGATGCCATGACTGGCCAGGATGCCGTGCGTGTGGCAGAGGAATTCAACCGACGTGTGCGACTGACTGGCCTGATCTTGACCAAGGTGGATGGTGATGCTCGAGGCGGAGCTGCCCTTTCCATCCGCGCTGTCACTGGCGTGCCGATCATGTATTTGGGCGTGGGCGAGAAATTAGATGCACTTGAGCCCTTCCAGCCTGAACGATTGGCTTCGCGCATTTTGGGCATGGGCGATGTGCTGACTCTCATCGAACGCGCTGAAGCTGCTTTTGATCAGGAACAGGCGCTCAAGATGGAACAAAAGCTGCGCACGGCCACTTTCGATCTGGAAGATTTTCTGGAACAGATGCAACAGGTGAGGAAGATGGGGCCATTGCATCAACTTTTGGAAATGATCCCGGGGTTTTCGGGTATCAAGAGCCAATTGCCGGAAGAATTGACCGAAAAGCAGATGAAGCGCGTAGAAGCCATCATCCGCTCCATGACTCCGGAGGAGCGGCGTGACCCACGTATCATCAACGGAAGCCGCAAACGCCGTATCGCACGAGGCAGTGGCACCACTGTATCTGAAGTCAATCAATTGCTCAATCAGTTCCGTCAGATGCAGCAGTTGATAAAGCAGATGAGCACAGGACGTGGACCTGCTGCTCTGTTGGGGCGGTTCAGATTGTGAAGCTGTCTTCCGGACGAGCCTGCGCGGAGTTTGCCCACTCGGGTTTCTTGACCACAGGCTCATTCTCTATTACAATTTGTGCCTAACATGAGTATGTCCATGTGAGCTGACTGACAGTATTGTTAGCGAGATGGAAAATACAAAGATCAAAAGGGTTTTCGAGTTTGCTAAATGAAGGAGGAAAGGTTTCTTGGCAGTTAGGATTCGTCTTCGTCGTACTGGTGCAAAGAAACAAGCTAGCTACCGCATTGTTGTAGCAGATGCGCGATCTCCGCGAGATGGGCGCTTTATTGAGAATATCGGTTATTATAATCCTCGTACTGATCCGCCTACGTTCGAAATCGACGAAGAGCGCGCTCGCTACTGGCTATCACAGGGAGCGCAGCCTAGCGATGCTGTAGCACGGCTGTTGGAAAAAAAAGGCCTAATCACAGAGCGGAAACGGCGCTACAGTGCACCGACCGCGACTGATGTTGCTGCTGAGCCTACCGCGGGGGGAGGATAACCACTCGTGTCTGAAGGGCAGATGAAGGAACTCATCGAGTACATAGCCAAATCCCTCGTTGATCATCCCGAAGAAGTACGGGTTGAGGAGATCGTTGGAGCACGTTCCATCATCTATGAGTTACATGTAGCCCCGTCTGACATGGGCCGTGTGATTGGGAAGAATGGTCGTGTGGCCAACGCTATACGTAGCCTACTGCGCGTTGCTTCCACACGGGCTGGGAAGCGAGCAATTCTGGAGATTGTCGAGTAGCAGAACATGACATATCTTACTGGCAATAAGTTTTACCTATTGCCACAATAGCACCTATGTCAATGCCGGGACAATGCGGCGCAGTAGCAAACTCGTGTTGTCCGGGCTTTTAGCTTTTACCTAAGGATGGCACTTGGGCGCTAAGCATTCGCTCAATGCGAATCCTCTCTAGAGATGCGGAGCATGGATACCAGATATTGGGTGGGTTTCAATATCGTTCCAGGGATTGGACCAGCCCGTCTGAAGAAGCTCTTGGACTATTTCGGCAGTGCTGAGCGGGCATGGCACGCTTCTGCGCTAGATTTGGCGCGAGCAGGTCTGGATCGCAAGCCCCTCCAGAGCCTGATTGCCATGCGCGATAAACTCGACCTGGATGCAGAGATGCACCGCATTGAAGACACAGGCGCACATGTGTTCACGTTGCAGGATGAAGGGTACCCACGCCTGCTACGCCAGATCAACTTGCCGCCACCCGTGCTGTATGTTAAAGGTTCGTACACGCCAGAAGACGAATGGGCTGTGGCTGTGGTTGGCACACGTTATGCCAAGGCTTATGGTCGCGAAGCAACCCGCTATCTAGCAGGTGAACTTGCGCGAAACCACATTACGATTATCAGCGGTTTGGCGCGTGGCATTGATTCGGAAGCACATCGCGCTGCTCTGGAGGCGGGAGGCCGCACTATTGCCGTGCTGGGGTCTGGCATAGACATCATCTACCCTTATGAGAATGCCAATTTGGCACGCGATATTGTGGCCTCTGGTGCGCTTATCACGGAGTATCCACTAGGCACGAAACCAGAGAAGGGTAATTTTCCGCCACGTAATCGGCTCATCAGTGGTTTGGCGTTAGGCACATTGATTGCTCAAGCGGGTGAAGGCAGTGGCGCGTTGATCACCGCTTACTATGCATTGGAGCAGGGGCGCGAGGTCTTTGCTGTGCCTGGCAGCATCTTCGACCATGGTTGTAGTGGAACCAATCGGCTTATCCAGCAAGGTGAAGCCAAGTTGGTAATGCGTGCCCAGGACATACTGGAAGAACTGAACCTGACCATGGTCAGCCAACAGGCGGAAGTACGGGCGGTGGTGCCGGAGAACGAGACAGAAGCCCTTGTACTTCGGCATTTGTCGGAAGAGCCGATACACGTGGACGAATTGGGGCGTGCCACTGGCCTGCCCATCGCTCAGGTCACGGGTACACTAGCCTTGATGGAACTTAAAGGGCTGGTGCGACAGACTGGGGGCATGCATTACATATTAGCCCATGAGAGCCGCCATTCATATACCGTGGATTGATCCTCTATAGAGGCAGGCATCTCAGACTCGAGTTATGGAGCAAGTATGAGTAGTACTCAATCTCCTTTATATGGGGTGATTCTGGCTGGTGGGGGAGGCACACGCCTTTGGCCGCTTAGCCGTATGAAACAGCCAAAGCACCTTCTGGCGCTGTATAGCGATGACACCATGCTGGCCCAGACCTGTGCGCGTGTGCAGCCATTGATCCCCAATGATCATTTGATGGTCATTACGGTGGCTGAGCATGCACAGGCAGTGCGCGATGAATTGCCCACTATCCCCTCCGCCAACTTTGTGGTAGAGCCGATAGGACGCGGTACTGCGCCTTGCATCGGGCTGATGGCTCTGCTCATCCACAAGCGCGATCCAGATGCTATCATGATCTCTTTGCACGCCGACCACGTGGTTGAAGATGAGCAGGGATTTCGTCGAGCACTGCGAGCTGCAGTGCGAACTGCTGAGGACGACCACCTAATTACGCTGGGCATTCAGCCTACCTACCCAGAGACTGGCTATGGTTATATCGAACGTGGCGCTTTGCTTGGTCGGGTTGGGGATCAAGATGTATATCGAGTGGAGCGCTTTACTGAAAAGCCCGATCTGGGGATAGCCTGTTCCTTTGTGCAAAGCGGGCGCTATTTCTGGAATAGTGGCATATTTGTCTGGAAAGTGTCCGCAATCCTAAGGGAAATGCGCCGTTTACTGCCAGAGCTGTATGCACAGTTGATGGAATTAGAGCCAGTGCTGGATACGCCGAAGCAAGCTGAAGCAATTGAACGCATCTGGCCTACTGTTCGCAGCGTGTCCATTGACGTGGGCATCATGGAACGGGCTAGCGATGTCGTGGTGATCCCTGCTGACTTTGGCTGGAGCGACGTAGGCTGCTGGAGTTCCGTGGCTAGTCTATTGCCGGCGGATAATGAAGGGAACGTGGTGCAAGGCGAACAGATTGTGCTAGATTGCAAGGATACCTTCGTCTATAGCTCTGGCCGTCTGGTAGCGGTTCTAGGGTTGCAGGGCATGATCGTGATTGATGCTGGCGATGCTGTGCTGGTGTGCCCTAAAGAGCGCGCTCAAGACGTGAAGAAAGTGGTTGAAGAATTGAAACGCCAGGGCAAAGGGCAATACCTCTAGGATACAGAGTGATGCTCCTCCCATCGCGCGGTTTTTCGCTGTGGAGCGAGAGCACGAGTATGGAGAGCCTGGCTTGATCGCAGAAATTGTCACCATCGGCACGGAATTGCTGCTAGGCGAGATCGTGGATACGAATGCCGCCCATATTGCGCGGCAACTGGCCACCATCGGTGTGGACCATTATTACACTACGACTGTGGGTGATAACGAACAGCGCATCGTAGCGGTATTGCAGAGTGCTTTAGCCCGTTCGGATGTGGTGATCACCACTGGCGGATTGGGACCCACGGTAGATGACGTTACCCGCGAAGCAGTAGCCCGTGTATGCGGGCGAGAATTAGTTTTTCACCCCGAATTGCTTGCTCAGATCGAGTCCTTCTTTCGCAAGCGCGGCACGACGATGAGCCCTAACAACCGCAGGCAAGCCTATGTACCTGCTGGAGCCATCGTGCTCGAGAATCCAGTGGGCACAGCTCCATCATTCATCGTTGAGGTGGATCAGAAGGCAATCATCTGCCTGCCGGGCGTGCCGCATGAGATGGCGTATCTGCTGCAGAAGCATGTGTTGCCCTATCTGAGCCACAAGATGGGAGAGGGAGCTGTGATCCTGTGTCGCTGGGTGCACACGGTGGGCATTGGGGAAAGCATGATTGGCCAAGCCATCTTCGATCTGATGCACAGCAATAATCCCACAGTGGGTACACGCGCACATCCGGGTCAAACCGATGTGTGCATCACGGCTAAGGCGAAAACACGGGCCGAAGCATTGCGACTGCTCGAAAGCATGGAACAACAGGTGCGTGCGCGGCTAGGCTCAGTGGTTTATGGAGTGGATGAGGAAACACTCCCCGGTATCGTGGTCGGTGCTTTGCGTCAACAGAAACTCACCATGGCCATTGGCGAAACCAATACAGGCGG
This sequence comes from Chloroflexota bacterium, assembly GCA_014360905.1. Lineage (NCBI taxonomy): Bacteria > Bacillati > Chloroflexota > Chloroflexota bacterium. The sequence continues at coordinate 619 of JACIWW010000035.1, read as the reverse complement.
ACTTGTCGCACGGCGCTTGCTGGAAGTGGAAGGCGGCAAGGAGGTACTGGCTGGCGTACGCATTGCTCTTGACGGTTTGACACTGGCTAAGGAGATGGCCATCCCAGCAGCAGTGCTTAGCGAGGATACGGTGCGCGCACTGGCAGGTGTCTTGCGCGAGCATTATACAGCGGATTTAGGGCTGATCATTTGCGAGAGCGATGGCGAGACACCCCTTTTGTATATTGCTCTGGCTGCACCAGATGGTGTGCACGTGCATCAGTGGCCATCTCGCGGCCAATCCGATGTGGCCACGCTATGGACATTCTATTATGCCTTGGATGTCGTGCGGCGCTGGTTAATGCACTAACGCACGCCCGACGTCTCAGCACTGGGCCATCGTTATCTGAAGGTGCTGCCTAACCTCGTGACGATCCCGACGATGGTGAAGTTAGCACTGCCTGTAAGTGGCCAATAGATCGTTACCAGCCTCTTTGTCACAAGCGAGCAGCAGGTCGGTACTAATTGGGTCGAGCAGGATAGGTGGTAGCAAGGCGATATGCTCATCCCCAGTATACCCCAAATGGCGCAAGACGGCCAAAGGAGGCTTTTGCTCCATGCCCACGCCAAAGTGGGGGCG
>JACIWW010000034.1 GCA_014360905.1 Chloroflexota bacterium | reverse complement strand
GCTCCTCTTGCAAGGCAGCTACTTGTGCGCGCAAAGTATTGTTCTCAGCACGGAGGGCAACGACTTCTTCTTCCAGTGTCATGTGCTCAGTATACCACAGCTAGCCCTAATCTGAACAATTACACAGTTGAGTAACTGTTCAGATTTGAGGTAAAGAATCTTAAGCGAGCAAGCTCATGTCACAAGATGTAGTAGTGCCACGATAGCTAGGCACTAATAGTAGAAGCCGAGCTATCCACAACCCACTGAACCTAGCCCTAATCTGAACACTTACACAGTTGAAAAATCACAATTGCCTTCTCGGCCGATACTGAATCGCCTCAGCCAGGTGATGCGTCTTGATCTCCGCTGCACTCTCCAGGTCAGCAATCGTGCGCGCCAGCTTCAGGATGCGGTGAAAGGCGCGGGCACTCATGCCCAGTTGCGACATGGCTGCCCGCAGCAGGCTCTTGCCGGACTCATCCAGGTGGCAGAACTCGCGCACTTCCGCTGGTCCCATGTCGGCATTGCACAGCAGAGGCTGATTGCCCTTCGACCCGCCCATCATGCCCGCAAAGCGTTGCCGCTGGATCTCGCGTGCCTTCTCGATGCGCGCGCGGATATTGGCGCTGGGTTCGCCCAACCGGTCATCAGTCAGTTTGTCATACTCCACCCGCGGCACTTCTACGTGGATGTCAATGCGGTCCAGCAGTGGGCCGGAGATGCGTTTGCGGTAGCGGGTGATCATGCTTGGCGAGCAGGTGCACTCCTTCACCGGGTCGCCAAAGTAGCCACAAGGACAAGGATTCATCGCCGCGACGAGCATGAAATTGGCTGGGAAGGTCAGACTGCCCGTGGCGCGGCTGATGGTCACGATCTTGTCTTCCAATGGCTGGCGCATAACCTCCAACACGTGCTGGCTGAACTCGGGCAGTTCGTCCAGAAAGAGCACGCCGCGATGAGCCAGCGAGATCTCTCCCGGTCGCGGCCAATGCCCACCGCCCACGAGGCCAGCATGGCTGATAGTATGGTGCGGGGCACGGAAAGGACGCTCTGTAATCAGTGGCTGGTCGGCGGGTAAAAGCCCACTTACCGAGTAGATTTTGGTGATCTCCAGCGCTTCCTCGATGGTCAGCTTGGGCAGGATAGAAGGCAAAGCTCGCGCCAGCAGCGTCTTTCCCGCGCCTGGAGGGCCACTCATCAGTACGCAATGACCACCCGCTGCCGCAACTTCCAATGCCCGTTTGACATGTTCTTGTCCTTTTACATCGTGGAAATCAGTCCCGTAGCGTGGCTCATCCAACAGATCGTAGTCGAATTCTGACTGATAAGGCGATATAGGGTTCAAACCTTGCAGATGACTAACCAGTTCGGCTAGATTGGATACGGGTATGATCTCTATGCCAGGCACCAATGCAGCCTCTGGGGCATCCTCAGCGGGCACGAAAGCCCTTTGGTAACCTTGCGCCCTGGCTACACTGATCATGGGCAGCACGCCAGTTGTATGGCGCACACTGCCATCCAGCGAAAGCTCGCCAATGAAAATGGAAGATTCCAAATCATCGGGCCAGATTTGTCCGGAGGCAGCAATGATGCCCACTGCGATAGGCAAATCGTAAGCAGGACCCTCTTTGCGCAGGTCAGCGGGAGCCAGATTCACTGTGATGCGCTGTCCAGGGAACCTACAGCCCGAGTTCTTGATCGCCGCCCGCACTCGCTCACGCGATTCCTGGACCGCGGTATCAGGCAGCCCGACGATAATGAAACTGGTGAGCCCTTTTGAGATGTCCACCTCGACTTGAATCGCCGCACCGTCCAGACCAAGCACAGCGAAGCTGGTTACTTTGGCAAGCATGAGCGTCCCCCTCACCATTAATTATTGCCGATTATAATGGCAAATAGCAAACAAGGAAATTTTACCTGAACAATGCTAACCAGAGTGTAAAGTGGGTAGAGGCTGTTGAAAAACAGAAGATACTTGTTGGGGTGAAAGCAGCGCTTTATTGGACTGATGCAGCTCTTGGATCGGTCCATGCAAGGGCTACTACAGGATGAGATATCGCCCGGTTCTTGCCGAGAGGCTGCTCTTAGCGTGCTTCTCCGCTCACCAGATGTACCTTTCCCTAGGCTTGGGCCAATATTCTGACCCGCCCTTGAAGGGCACGCCCTGCAGCAACTGCACCAGTTGTTTGAGGTTGAGCACCACGGATTGCCAGGGGAAGCACACCCTGGGATCAACCTGTCTAGGTGTTGAGGCTGGCATACAGCTTGCACCCATAGAAGTATTCCCTCTGCTCGCGCACGTGGCCTTGCTCATCCTTCTTCTTGTAACTGCACTTCACTCCCTAGGCAGCACTGTCATCACAGGGCGACTGACCTCTGTCCTGGCGCCGCTCATCCTGTGCACATTGACGTAGCAATCGTATGGGTGTTGTCGGTGAACTGCAGCGCACCAAAGACGATGCTCTGTTCCGCGGCTAGAGCGATGATGTCCTGCAGCAAGCGCAGGTAATTTGACATTTTGGGAAAAATATATTATATTAAGATTTGTCAATGGTTTGCTACCTTCCTGGTAGCCAACCTTCGTTGCAAGTATAACCCACATTTGAATCGCATGAGCATTGTCGCTCCTCGCAAAAGCCCCCTTGTCAGAAACTCCTGGTGCATTGCTGCCCAAGCCAGAGCAGGCCATAAGGTCAATGTGTAGTCCATTATATTAGATAACGCTATCTAACTGGCGTTCAACTCAACAGTAAATGGGGCTTTCATTTTATATCGAGCCCCTTTTCTTCACTACAGATGGCAAGGCGTAATCTTGCCGCCCATTATACTTCGCATAGTACTGGCGATTACTTGGCCACCGTCGGCTTGGAAGTCCTTCCTCAAAGACGATCCACTTTCATTGCTGATGTCTATTGTATGCATTTGTCAGTCGCTATGGCACAAAACACCCACTTCCTGAGCGGGGAGGATACAATGATTGACTATTTGAAACGGTTGAACACAGCACGAGAGCGTATGGCTGAACGCAATATCGGTCTTATGTTCCTCAAGCCGGGGGCTAATCTGTTCTACTTAACCGGAGTACGGCGTCAGGAAGCAGACAACACCGATGCCAATGCCTATGGTGATTGGGCTGTTGGTGGTTACATTGGTCTGAACGATGGCATTATTCTCACTGCGCCTCGGATGGGTGGAGCATTCTTTCAGGCTGAAGTTGAAGGCAAACCATGGTTTGATTCGGTGCGTCTGATCCTAGAATCAGAGGAGCCGGAACAAGTCATGCGTCAAGTAATCAGCCGCTTTGATCTGCGTGGCAAAAGGGTCGCGCTCGATGACCGCGCCTGGGCTCAAACGGTATTGGCTTTCCGCCGACTCCTTCCCGACGCGGAATTTGTCTTGGCGTCTGCTGTGGTCGAACCAATGCGCATGATCAAAGAAGAGGCAGCGATCGAGTTAATGCGCAAGGCTGGGCAAATCACCGACGGCGCTTTTCAACGGGCCATTGCCATGCTTAAACCAGGGATTACCGAACTGGAAGTGGCTAGAGAAATAGATTACCAATTAAAACTCTTAGGCGCTGATTACACATCTTTTGCCACAGGGGTGCGCTTCACAGGCCCGAACCAAACGACCCCGGAAGCACTGGGAAGGGCGACCACAAGAAAATTATCACCCGGTGATTCTGTTACCTTTGACTTTGGCTGTGTCTACCAAGGCTACTGCTCTGACTTTGGACGCTCTGCATTTGTTGGGGACCCACCAGCGGAATACGTCAAAATTCACGAGATCGTGCTACGCGCCCAGCGAGAAGCAATGCAAGCCATGAAAGCAGGCCAGATCACAGCTAGTCAGGCAAATCGCATTGCCCGCAGCATTATCGAGGCAGAGGGATATGGAGAATATTTCACTCACCGTCTTGGTCATGGCATTGGCATAACAGTACATGAGGAGCCTTTCTTGGACACAGTCAACCAAACCGTTTTGCAGGCAAATATGACCTTCACCGTGGAACCAAGTATTCGCATTCCAGATCGTTTTAGCAATCGAGTGGAGGACGTGGTCCAAGTGACGCCAGCAGGTGCGGTTTCGCTTTATAGCACGGATCATCGCCTATATGTGATTGGCTAAGATAATGGAAATTTCAGGGTAAGGGGAAGAACAAATGCCAAACATTTATCAAGAGCGTCTAGAACGAATTCGGCGGACCATGCGCCAATGGGGAGTAGACTGGATGTTCCTCAATTATGGTCCAGATTTCACTTACATCACTGGTATCACTACCCCAATATATTATCCCATCCTAAAAGGTCTGGGTGATTGGATTACAGGTCTATTCTTTGGGTTGGACAAGGAGCCGGTGCTTTTCTTGCAAAAGAGCTTTGCCATTAACTTGGATGGGCAAACTTGGATACGGGACATCCGCGTGTTACCTGAAAATGAAGATCCTGACGCTTTTCTGGCGAAGAACCTGGCTGAGTTTGATACAGCTGGGAAGACAATCGCAGTCAACAAGATGTTATGGGCTCAGTCGCTTCTATCTTTGCAGGCTGCTGTGCCGAGGGCGCGATTTATTCCCGCCACAAATGCGATGATGGATCGAGTACGCGCGGTTAAAGATGAGAACGAGATTCAGCTTATGCAGCGCGCTGCTGAGATCACAGACGCAGCATTGGCCGCGACAATTAAGGTAATGAAGCCCGGCATGACTGAGCGCGATGTGGCTATTGAAGTAGATTATCAGATCCGACGCTGTGGTGGCGATGGTTATTCCTTCTATCCTGGCATCATTTGTGTAGGCAATGGCAGCGATCCAAAGCGACATATCCTAGTACGCAATTCCGACATGATACTAGCGCCTGGCACGACAGTCGCTTTCGACTTCGGAGTTCTCTATAAAGGTTATTGTTCAGACTTTGGGCGCTCCGCATTCATCGGTACACCTCAGCCAGATGCCTTGGCAGCTTATCGTTCCATCACACAAGCGTCTCAGTCTGCCATGAGAATTATGGCGGATGGGCAGATCACACCGGCACGGATCGCCGACTTTGTTCGAGATCGTGTTACTGCAGATGGCTTGGGTGAATGGTACTGGTATCTGGGCCTAGGACACGGGATTGGACTGGAAGTGCACGAATGGCCTTGGCTGCGCCCCGGCTTTGACGAACCCATTCGAGCCGGAATGTGCTTTACTTTGGAGCCAAAAGTGTGGAAACCGGGTGTGTTCTATGTGCGTTGCGAAGATGTTGTTGTGGTAGGTAAGGAAGGGGCAACTCCTTTGACCAGATTTCACTACGATCCCGTGGTCATTGAGTGAAAGGCAGGTATGAGCATGGAACAAGGCGTTGCGCAGCAATTGGCAGTCAGTGCTCGTGCAGGCACAGCGCAAGAATGTATAATGATACCACGGCAACGCAGCCAACTCTCCATTGTGCTGCGGCAACTGTGTCGTAATCGCGGCGCAATAATTGGGCTGTGCTTGCTTACATTGGAAGTCCTGATCGCTATAGCAGCACCCCTGGTTGCTCCCTATAGCCCTCTAGAACAACGTTTGTTTTTTGCACTCAGGAGTCCCTCTCCGCAGCACCTGTTTGGGACTGATGATGTTGGCAGAGATATCCTTAGCCGAGTGATTTATGGAGCGCGTATCTCCCTCCGCGTGGGATTGATTTCTGTCAGTATTGCAGCCACGATCGGTACTACGTTAGGTATACTGGCTGGCTTCTATGGAGGATACCTGGATAGCATTATCATGGGTCTAGCAAACGTTCTATTAGCATTCCCTGGCATCTTGCTTGCGTTGGCGATCATCGCTGTACTAGGTCCTGGCTTGTCTAACGTGATGATTGCAGTCGGGATTGGCAATATTCCGACCTACATCCGTGTAGCTCGGGGTTCTACTTTGAGCCTTCGCAATTATGACTATGTAACGGGCGCGCGTGCTGTTGGTTGTGGCAATAATCGCATCATGTTGCGTTATATCCTGCCCAACGTGCTACCTCCGCTTATCGTGCTGATGACCGTCGGTATTGCAGGTGCTATTCTGACAGCGTCTGGTTTAAGTTTCCTAGGCCTAGGTGCACAGCCCCCTACACCTGAGTGGGGAGCGATGCTGCACGCTGGTCGCACTTATCTACGTCAGGCATGGTGGGTTGCGGTGTTCCCTGGTCTAGCGATTACCACCACGGTATTGAGCATCAACATGCTAGGGGATGGTTTGCGTGATGCCCTTGACCCCAAACTGAGATGCTGAGGATGCAATGGAAAGTCAGATTCAAGGTGATGTCCTGTTTATAGAACAGAATAGCGCGGTCCAGGCAGGGCACCATGGTGGTGAACTGGCCCCCGAATCAAAGGCAAGGAGGTGGAATATGCTGCAGGCCCTCATCCTTTGTTCCTGGGCCAGCCCCCAGGCTTAACGCGACTGGTTCATTCAGGGCAAAAGCCCGTAGTGAGCAAGCCGGGCGTTCCGGCTTTTGGGCGGTGGGCTGGCACCCCCACAACCTTACTATATCACCGGTACAGGAGGTTACCAGATGTTCCGCTTAAAATTTGTCATTTGTGTATTAGCAACGGCTATGGCCTTGGCTGGCTGCGCAGCGCCTAAGGCGACTCCAACACTTACGCCAGCTCCAGCACAAGCCCCAACAGCGGGTCCGACACAAGCCCCAACCCAAGCGGCTGGTCCGCAACCTATCAAAGGCGGCATTCTGGTTGTGTCCCATGGGAGGAACGTCGCCGATACGTTGAATCAGCATACCAGTATCTACACTCCATCGCGCATGGTAGCACGCCATGTCCTCGACACGCTTGTTGCAATCAACCCAACTGATGGCTCTATCAATCCTTGTCTGGCGACTTCATGGGAAATCTCGCCAGATGGCAGGGTCTATACCTTCAAACTGAGGCAAGATGTCAAATTCCACGATGGCACACCGTTCAACGCACAGGCTGTCAAGTTTAATTTTGATTATACCGCCAGACCGGATGTTCGACATGGCTTTGCTTGGTCAGCTATCGGTGGCGAGAACTATGAAAAGTGCGAAGTTGTGGATGATTACACCGTCAAAATCTACTTCAAGGAGCCGAATTCGGCATTCTTGATTAGCTTGAGCGATGGTGGGTTGGGCATTGACTCCCCCACAGCCATGCAGCAGGCGGGAGATGATTATGGTGTGAAGGTGCTGGTTGGCACAGGGCCCTTCAAATTCAAAGAATGGGTAAAAGATGACCATGTGACATTAGTCCGCAATGATGACTACAACTGGGCGCCAACATTCTTCAAGCATCAGGGGCCTCCATATTTGGACGAGATTGTCTACCGCGATGTCCAAGATGTGGCAACGAGGGTTGCTGCGCTAGAAGCAGGTGAACTACATGTAGCAACTGTGACCGAGCCCTTCGTGGCCCAATTAAGAGCGAACCCAAATATTCAGTTGCTCACCACACCCAAAGCCGGCACGGTGCGCATGTTCACTATGAACCTTGGCAAGCCGCCCACGGATGATATCCGGGTGCGCCGAGCGGTTAACCATGCCATAAACAAAGCGGCGCTCTTGCAGCTCCCAGCTTGGTCAGGCATCGGAAGAGTTGCTATCGCTCCCCTGCCCTCCAACATGGTACCCGGCGGGGATTTGAGCGCGCTCAAACCATATGATTATGAGTATGACCCGGATAAAGCCAGGGCCTTGCTAGAGGAGGCAGGCTGGAAAGTGGGTGCGGATGGTATCCGCGAGAAAGACGGACAGAAACTAGTTCTAGATATGGCTACGACAGAAGCGTCTATCCCCCAAGTGGAACCCATCGAACAGATGTTACGTGAAGTGGGTATTAAACTGAACATACGCACTGGCGATTTCAACTTCTGGATCTCCGAATGCGAGAAGGGCAACTACAACATCACCTTGATGAGCGATAGCGGCTATAATTCCTTGTTCCTGTTGGAGGAGTTCTGGCTCTCAACTTCCGCTGGCAACTGGCAGGCATATAAGAATCCCGTCGTGGACGAGCAATTGGCGAGGATGCGCGCCGCTACCACGCAGCAGGAATACTGGGAAGCTGCTTTTGCTGTGATGGCAGAGACTATGAAAGATGCTCAGGGTGTCAATGCTTGGGAACAGGATTACATCTATGGTACCTCTGTCAAAGTGCGCGACGTAGGCTTTAACGAAATTGGCTTCCCCTTCTTCTACGACACCTGGATTGAGAAGTAAAAGCACTGTGCCAGGTAGTAGGAGGCAACCCTGCTACCTGGCATGTAGTCCCTATCTGGAGTTAGAAAGATGTGGCGTTACATTCTTAATCGGCTGATTTGGGTCATCCCAATTATTTTTGCTATTACCCTACTCGTATTTTCCATGCTCCACCTGGTGCCTGGTGACCCCGTTCGTGCTATGTTTGTGGAATCGGGTGGCGCGACAGCAGAGCAAATTGCTCAGATTCGGCACTTGTTGGGTTTAGATCGTCCACTACACATACAGTATCTGGACTATATCAGCAAGGCACTTCGAGGCGATTTGGGACGCTCCATGATTACCCAACAACCCGTTTTCGAACTGATTCGCTCCAATTTTCCTAGCACCTTCCAACTCGCACTAGCAGGGATGAGCCTGGCTATCCTCCTTGGCACAATCTTAGGCATTGCAGCGGCTCTGCATCACAACTCATGGCTGGATAACCTTACCATGCTCCTTGCTACTCTGGGGGTTTCCATGCCCAGCTTTTGGTTAGGTTTGTTGCTCATCTATCTTTTTGGCATCAGACTGCGTTGGGTGCCCATTACTTCGGGTACAGATTTGAAACGTTTGGCACTGCCAGCAATTGCGCTTGGGTTCCAGGCAGCCGCGATTATCGCGCGTATGGTGCGTTCTAGTTTGCTGGAAGTGCTAAGGGAAGATTACATCCGTACAGCCCGCGCCAAAGGGCTTAGCAACTCCGTAGTGATCTTGCGCCACGCTTTTCGCAATGCCCTCATCCCAGTGGTCACCGTGGTCGGTTTGCAGTTTGGTGGTCTGCTTGGAGGGGCGGTAATCGTTGAGAGCGTTTTCGCTCGGCGGGGGATTGGGCAATTGCTGGTTGGGGCACTTCAAGCGCGCGACTTTCCCCTGGCTCAGGGATGCGTGTTATTCGTCGCAGTCACATATGTACTGGTGAATTTAGTCGTAGATTTGCTGTATGGATTTCTCGATCCTCGTATACAATACCGTTCGAGTCCAGCCGCATCGTAGGAAGGGAAAAGGCAACAATGCAAATGGAGAAGCATTCAATCCCAGCAGTTGGCTATTTTGCGCTTTATCCCGACGATGTGGTATGATGCGCCAGAGGAGGCTTGAATGTCTGGTCCAGAGGGACTACGTAGGGTTCTGCGCAGCGATGTTTTGACCATTTGTTTGGTCATCTTCTGTGCAGACATTATGTCGGGCGTTGTTTCTCCCACCTTTTCTCTATATGCCAAACAACTAGGCGCCTCATTGACGCTTATTGGCATACTCAGCAGCACAGTTGGTATTACACGTCTGTTCGTTTCCATGCCTCTGGGCTTCTTATCGGATAGAGTAGGGAGGAAAATCGTGGTTACTCTGGGCATGATCAGTTTTGCCACGGCTCTAGTGCTCTTTGCCATAGCACCAAACGCATATTTCCTGTTGATCGGACGAGTCGTCGATGGGATAGCCATGGTTTGCACTTTTTTGATTGGTGCAGCGTATGTCAGCGACATTGTGGCGCCGGAGGAACGCGGGTTGGCCTTCGGATTGTACTCCACTGCTATGGGGTTGGGATTTACCATTGGACCTTTGTTTGGAGCAGCGGTTGCAGCACGCTATGGCATTGCTGGCAGTTATTGGGCTGGCGCAGCAGTAGGTCTAACAGGAGCCATAATGGGTGCCTGGCGTTTGCAGAACATTCGCACTACCGGCGCCATCTCGGCCACTCAGCAGCGATCACTATTGGCTGATTTACAGCAGATGATGCATAATCGCAATCTGCTGGCCGGCTCTCTAGCCAACCTGCTGATGAGCATGGTTTTCAGCGGAGCCGTGGTTAATTTCTTTCCCGTGTATGCAGCGCAGGTTGGTATACCGCAGACAGTCATCAATTCTATGTTCTCTGCTCGTGCTTTGCTTTCCACATCCGCACGGTTGCCAACAGGAGCAGTAGCAAGCAAGATACCGAGCCGAGCGGTGATGATGATTGCTTTAACCATAGCAGTAGTGGTGATGTTCCTTGTGCCCCAGACACAGCAACGCCTTACTCTTAGCCTGCTGCTGATCCTGGAGGGTGTAGCCTTCGGTTCGTTCTTGACTTCGGGTCAAATCTTCGTAGCTCAGCATTCTACCACTGAGACTCGCGGAGCAGCCGTTGGCGCTTACAGCGCTGCTGGCAGTCTGGGTAGCATTTTCAGTCCCATTGTGCTGGGTATAGTTGCTGATCTAGGAGGAGTGCATACGGTCTTCAGGTTGACTAGCCTCTTGGTTTTGATGGGCATATTTGGCATTGCCTATCTCTACTCTGGCAAGAACCTGTTTCAGCCCGTGCTCAAACGGGTTGGGAAACTTGCTGGGCGTTCGGACCTCTGAATGGCAAATAGAGTCTGTTCCGCCTGTTCTTACTGCTGCAGCGGACATGCAGGTGGGTGTACAAAGGCGCTCACCTCCCCATACTCTTTCCCCCGGTTTGCTTAGAAGGATTGTCCATTTGCTATGTGGTGAGGGAAAAGACCCTGTTGGTCATGCTGAAACGAGACAACGATCTGCCGAAGCCCCCTGACGATTATAGGACAGAGAATTCTGCGCTCAGAATGACCAGAAGCAATTTGTTAACGCTCTCTGTGCTCTCTGCCAGGACACGCCACTTGGCATAAGACGGCCAGATGTGGTACAATAGCGTTTGCTATGTCCAAAATTCTATCGAGATTTCCAAGAATATATCGCTTGATCGTGTGCGACCTGGATGGAACAGTGCTCACACACGACTACAAGTTGAGCACCACAGTACGCGAGGCAATGCAGGCTATTGTGGATGCAGGGCTCTGGATTACCATTTCCAGCGGTCGAGGGTATCAGATGCTCAAGCCGTTTCTTGGCTCGCTGCCGCTCAATGCTCCCGTCATTGGTTGCAACGGCGGCTTGATCTTTGATCCCAACACGCGCCAGGTTCTCTACCTAAAGCTAATGCCCCTCCCCCTAGCCCACAAAGTGATACGCCTGGCTCAGCAGGATGGGTTGGGCATTCGCGTCTACCTCGATGATATGGAAACAATGCTTGAGTACCGCCAAGGGGAACCGGGCTTTGTCCTCACGCGGGATGGAACCGTGGTTAGTCAGGGCATTGACCCCATGGCTGCACTTTCACGACCTCCCCATAAATTGGTTGTTTATTCCCACTCTCCAGATTCAACCCCTGCAGTTGTAGAACGCCTACAAGAGCAAATAGGTTACCAAGCGCATGTGGTAGCTTCCAACACACAGATCATAGAGATCATTGTGCCTGGCATCTCCAAAGCTACAGGTATATCGTGGTTAGCCAAGTATCTGGGTGTAGCGCGCAAGGAAACCATGGCTATTGGCGATGGGGACAATGACATCGAGATGCTGGAATGGGCCGGATTTGGCGTCGCCATGGGCAATGCTACTCCTGCAGCAAAAGCCGTTGCTGATTGGATTGCTCCTCCCGTGGAAGAAGATGGGATGGCAATCGCATTACAACGGTTTGTGTTGAATTCTGTTAAAACGACTCAATAATTTATTGGCTCTTGCTGAAATTCAAGAAAGGGACATTGGAACTAATGAAACAACGTCAAGGATGCCTGGAAGGACTATTTGAACTGTTCATGCTTAACGTAGTTTTCGATTGGTTGCAGGATCACTTTGGCTGGGGGCGCGGTCTTTCCTGCGTTGGTTGTGGCTGTGGTTTCCTGCTGTTCATCCTCTTTATCCTGCTAGCGTGCAATATCATTTTCTCGACAGATTGGTTCCGTTTGACAAGATCTATCCTCCAAGGATTCATCTAAGTTTGAAAACATCTCCGAATAAGAAGAAAACTGTTGCGCTGTGCGGGCCATGAAGCTGCCTATTCTTACACACAGTGTAGTAGAGACAGGATAGACAAGTGATGAGATTAGGTGAACTGCTGGCTGCTTTGCCGCATAGAATTATGCTTTCTTCCCAGATTGGCGCGCCACAGGTCGAAATCACAGGTATTAGCTGTGATTCTCGATCGGTACGGCCAGGCAATCTATTTGTGGCCATTGCCGGAGTAGAAGCAGATGGCCACTCCTTTATCCCTGAGGCCCTGAGGAAAGGGGCAGCGGCGGTTGTTGGGCAAAAGCCTGAATCCGACATCTTTCCGCAAGGTTCTCCAGTATCATACTGCACAGTCACAGACTCAAGAGAAGCGTTGGCATGGCTTGCTGCAGCATGGTATGGACATCCGGCACGCCAGCTACGCGTTATTGGCGTCACTGGCACAGATGGCAAGACCACTACTGTGCGCTTAATCAGCGCTATCCTGCAAGCAGCTGGGTACCGCATTGGGTGGATTAGCACCGTGAGTGCTCTCATTGGTGACGTGGAGGTGGACACTGGCCTGCATACCACTACACCCGATGCACTTGATATGCAGAACTATCTCTCGCAAATGCTTGCTCAGGGCACACAATACGTGGTCATTGAAGCAACTTCGCATGGGCTGGCACAGCATCGAGTTACAGCTTGCGAATTCGACGTGGCGGTTGTAACCAACATCACCCACGAACACCTGGATTATCATGGCACGTTCGAGGAGTATCGGGCTGCCAAAGCACGCCTGTTCGAGATCTTGACCGATTCTTACCACAAGCCGGGCGTATCCAAAATTGCTATCCTCAACGCAGATGATCCTTCCTATGATTTTCTCAAAGGCATTAGTGCTGTACGTTGCTATTCCTATGGCATAGAGAAATCCAGCGATATACAGGCACGGCATATTCATACTTCTTCGTCTGGACTTTCATTCCAAGCGGTAACGCCAGGCGGAGAATTCCACGTTATGTCACCGTTGGTTGGCTCTTTCAATGTTTACAATATTCTGGCTGCTATTGCCGTGGGAGTCTCGCAGGAACTCTCTTTCGAAGCCATGCAACGCGGCATCCTCGCCATAAGCGGGGTAACCGGACGCATGGAACGCATTGAGCTGGGGCAGAATTTCACCATCCTCATTGATTTTGCTCATACCCCTAATGCCTTGAGAAACGCGCTGCAAACGGTGCGTACCATGACGCAAGGCAGGGTGATCGTGGTGTTCGGTTGTGCTGGCTTGCGCGACCGCACCAAACGCCCTATCATGGGCGAAATCGCAGGCCGCCTAGCAGACCATATTTTCCTCACTGCAGAAGACCCGCGCACTGAGGATGTCCATGATATCATCCAACAGATCGCAGTCGGCTGCGAACGAGCTGGACGCCGCGAAGGGGTGGATTACTGGAAGATACCAGATCGAAGGGAAGCTATTTCTGCTGCCATTGCCATGGCCAGGGCAGGCGATTTGGTCATCGTTACCGGTAAGGGCCACGAGCGTTCGATGTGTTTCGGAACTACGGAATACCCCTGGAGCGAATATGAAGCAGTGAAGAAAGCACTGCGTGCGCGGCTTGGTGGTAAAACCCGCTAGATCGCCATGGCCCTAGGTGAGGATTAGGCACTTCTTCCACAGTTAAAACAGACGCGGTCACTGGGGATTCCCACCTCTAAGAATCGGTTCCCTAGCTCGAGACTCCGTCATCACCGAGCTGGCTCAGCCACCACGCAACCGCTCGACATCGGACAAGATCTGGTAAAACTGTGGCGATACCCTAGGCTTGATGATGCTTAGCCTAGTAAAGATCTCGCCATGTGTTCCATCAGCATATTGGCCGGCGCACCAGCAAATATCAGCGGTTAGATCGCCTAGCTTGGCTCCCGTAATACAATTGCAGTATTCTTCAAGATCTTCTTTCTTATCTCTCAAGATCATTCCGTTGGTCAGTAGCGGATCCAAAGTTTCGAGCAGTAGATTGTGCACGGAGCCACGATAGCCTTTAGGGAAGGATATAGTTCCATCCAGGCCCAGCAAAACATTGGTGTCCCGGTCATGAGACGTGTGCGGCGTTATGGCCGCACCCGCTCTGGCTAGACTCATTAGTCCATAAACAGGATTGGACGGGAACATCGTTGCTAGAGCCTTGGGTGGGATGGGAGTATGAGTAGGAGTGGGGGTATGCCATAGCACAGCGATGCGCAAGTAGCCCTCCTTTGGCTCAACGCAGAGTGCTCGGCCGTAAGGAAGGGACACTCGTGTCCACTGCGGATCCTCCATGAGACGCTGAAAGAACGCCATCACCAGAGCCCGTGTAATAGCGTCCGGTGCTCCTTCGACCTCGAGTCCTTCAGGGATCAGAAGCACCGCACCTTCCTCTGCTCTTGTGAGCATCGTTGCAGTAGCAGTCAAGACCCCAACTCCTGTAAGCTCGACGCGCGCCTGGAAATAGATTCCCTCAGGACAGATGGTCGTGTATACTCCCTGAAGCGAAACTCCTGGCTGGTTGATGCTTTTGGGTAGCTGCTTAGCCAACTCTTTGCTAGAAATCTCTACAAGTCGTATCCCTGGGGTGGCGGTCAGAATATGCTCGATCAAGCATTGGGTAGGCGTTGCAGATGGAGCGGGCGTGAAAGTCGCCGCAATGGTCGGCGTGGCTGTAGGCGTTGGACTAGATGTTATAGTGGGGGTTGATATGGGCAGTGGAGTGTTGGTCTCTGTGGGCGTTGGTACAGGCGTTGCAGTTGGGGTTGGCGTTGCGCATGTGGTCACCCAGGTTAGAGAAAGGAACATCACACAAGCCATCGCGCATCTGGTTTTTCTATTCATCCCATCTATTCCTCCCAAAGCCTGGTTTCCAGCACCTGGTCATCTCGAAAGTTCTCCAACTGCAGGTAATAGCGAACTGTTTCGAGGATCACGGTCAGCGGTACCAAGCCCACGATCTCGCTGCCCACTACTGGAACACCGTAGCGGGCTGCCTCTATCCGCACCATCTCCAGTACACGGTAAAGGGGCGTCTGGAAAGGATCGGTGACATTCATCGTCACTTGCGCTAGGTTGCGTTCCTGAAGCATCACCCCTAGCGCTTTGACATTTTGCAGCCCACCAGTTTTAGCACGTAAGGCTCGGGCAATTGCTTTCGCAACGCGAACATCAGATGTGCCCAAGTTGACATTGTACGCTACTAGGTATATGCGAGCCCCAACCGCAGTAGCTCCTGCAGTGGGGTGTGGTCGGTCTGGGCCAAAGTCAGGCTTCCACTTGGGATCAGCCAGCTTTTGGGGCAATCCCTCGTATTCACCTTGTCGCACATCGGCCAGGTTACGCCTCTGAGGGCACGTAGCCGCTGCTTCGTATAGATAGACCGGGATGCCCAATTCTTCGCCAAGCCGTTGCCCTACTTGGCGGGCCACTGCAATGGCTTCTTCCATGCTGGCCTGACCAAGGGGCACGAACGGAATCACATCCACTGCCCCCATACGTGGGTGCGCGCCGCGATGCTGGTTCATGTCAATCCGCTCCACTGCCTTGGCACTGACACGAAAAGCAGCTTCAGCAGCGGTTTCGGGAGAACCCACAAAGGTGAGCACAGTGCGATTGTGGTCCTTGTCCGAAGCGACATCGAGCACACGCACTCCCTTTGCTGCAGCCACAATAGCACAAATGACCTCTTCTCTTCTGCCTTCGCTAAAGTTGAGCGCACACTCCAGAAGCTTGACCATTTTCTCCTCTATGAACTCTTTTCCCTAGCTGATAGCAATGCCTCTGTCACTACAAAAAACAATAGCATCAAAAGCGCATTCGCCCAATTCAACGCCTGTGTTATGCGCAACCCAACACACAGGGTCACAAATAAAGCTGCTAACGCGCTTTGGCGAGCAGCGGAAGATATAGCGCCTTCCAATTTTTCTGCTCGCAAATGGAGTGCATACACTAGAGGCAGGAAAGTGGCTAAGAGCGTTGGCCATAGCGCAGCCACAACGATCCATCTGTTCCATGCATTGGGAGGATTGTAATAAGTGAAGGAAGCCAGGCTAGTCCAGCCGAGAAAAGCCAAGATGATAGAGAGAGCCAAAATGCCCCGTGTGCTCATCGGCTGCTCCCTATCGGGCTTCCTTGCCTTGTAGGGCTTGTAGCAGATAGGCTAGGGCCTGTTCGTAGAGGGGTTTATTTTCCGCGTGTAGCTGTCCAAAATACCGATCGAATTTTCCCCCAGAGACCAGGTAAGCGAGTGCGCCGAGGTAAGTATGCCAGCGGGTATAGGAACCCTTGAGCGTCCCTTGGGGATCGAAGAGGAGTAGCGGGTGTTGCTCACTAGCGATGATAAAGTGAGACGGTAGGTCAAAATGGGTCGCCTGGAGCAGAATAGCGATAAGCTCTTCATCCTCACCGCCTGGAAATCGCTCCGCATCGTGGCTTAGGTAGAGAGAGGGATCAAAACCAATATCCTGCAGAATGCGTGTATAGCATTGTACACCCCAGCGGCGCACACTGTGCACACAGCCACTTTCGCCAATCCATACCTCTGGACAGGCATCCGCATACCCAGCAGGCAACTGGATCACAGCCTGGCGGCTGTGCAATTCCCCCTTTGAGTCAACGTCCCAGTAATAGACGACCCAATCCTCAGTGGGATAGAGCCCAGGCAGGTTGTTGATGGGCCTTCCATCATCTTTGGCTGTGCTGGGACGCATGGTATTTCCCGAAGATTTAGGCATGGCTATACCTTTCACAAATACGACACTTGAGAGACGGACATCTCCCTTTCATGCCCTGACAGCCTTGTTCTACACGTTGTCAACTCGTAGTATAAACTTCAAATGCAATCTTGTCAATCTTGGTTGCAAGTTTATCCTGTGGTATAATTCAAAAAAGAAACTATGTCTATTGTGGTTGCGGAAAATTTGAGTAAATACTACGGGGCACAGGATATTTTTTCCGATGTCTCGTTTCAAATTGCCCATGGCGATAAGATTGCCCTTGTTGGTGCCAATGGTGTGGGCAAGACGACTCTGCTGCGCATCATCGCAGGTCTGGAAAGCCCCTCTTCTGGACAGTTGCATATAGCCAAGGGCATACGCATCGGCTACTTGAGTCAGAACGCTAATGTGCAGAGCAAGCACACCTTGTACCAGGAAATGCTCCAAGTATTTGCTCATCTCCAAGCACAGCAGGAGAGGCTACGCGAGCTGGAAGCAGAAATGGCAGATCCTAACCGCCGAGCTAAAGCCATGGAACGCTACGGCGAATTGCTGCAGGTTTTCGAATTGGCTGGCGGGTATACCTACGAGCACGAGATCAAACGCGTGCTGATGGGGCTTGGCTTTGAGGAGGCTGATTTTGACCAGCCCATGACCATGCTGAGCGGTGGGCAAAGGACACGGGCACAACTGGCCAAGCTCCTGCTTTCTAATCCCAACCTCCTGCTCCTTGATGAACCAACCAATCACCTGGATCTGCAGGCTACCCAATGGTTGGAGCAATACCTGGCGCAGTGGAAAGGCAGTCTGGTGGTCGTGGCCCATGATCGCTATTTTTTGGATACGGTTGCCAATCGAGTATGGGAAATGAGCTTCGGGGTACTGGAGCAGTACAGCGGCAATTACAGTCATTACATCCCATTGCGATCTGAACGCCTCCGCCAGCGCCACGCAGAGTATGAAGCACAACAGGAGTATATTGCCCACGCAGAAGAATTCATCCGCCGCTACAAGGCTGGGCAACGTTCGCGTGAAGCCAGAGGCCGCGAGAAGCGCTTGCAGTACTTAGTGCCTGTTGAACGACCGCGGCAGCAGAAGACGATGAAGTTTGAACTTACCAGCAAGGTGCGTGGTGGGAACAATGTGCTGACCATCCGCGGATTGCAAGTAGGTTACGATCACCCTCTTATTCGTTGCCCTGATTTGCTTCTCCTTCGTCGTCAGCGTGTGGCCTTGCTGGGCCCTAACGGTTGTGGCAAGACGACTTTGCTGAAGACGATTATAGGCGAAGTGCCCCCACTGGCAGGACAAGTCAAGGTAGGGATCAACGTACAAGTAGCTTACCTCGCACAAGGCCACGAGAACCTGCGCGAGGAAAATGCCGTGCTCGAAGAGATACTACGGGTGAAAGATCTACCCCTAGAAGCAGCCCGCGGCTATCTGGGACGCTTTCTCTTTACTGGCGATGATGTATTCAAGCGCATCGCCAGCCTGAGCGGTGGGGAACGAAGCAGAGTGGCGCTAGCCATGCTGGCCCTACAGGGGGCTAATCTCTTGCTGCTGGACGAGCCGACCAACCAACTAGATATTCCATCGCAAGAACTCCTCGAGCAGGTTCTGCAGAACTTTGATGGCACAATCCTGTTTGTCTCCCACGATCGTTATTTTATTGACGCTTTGGCTACTCAGGTTTGGGCTATTGAAAAAGGCGAGTTACGAGCATATGAAGGAAATTACACTGCATACCTGGAGCAGATGGAGAAAGAAAAGGCACAGGCAGAGGCCATGGTAGCTGCGCAGGAGCGCAAACAGAGCCCTCGGCAAGTTGTGCGCAGACTCCAACGGGCACAGGCACTCTCCCAACAGCGTGAAGAGAGACGAGCTGAGCTGGAAGAAGAGATTCAACGGCTGGAAATGCGCCTGTCTATGCTTGCTCAAGAATTGGAAATGGCCAGTCGGGCACAGCGAGTGGATCGCGTGTATGACTTGAGTATGCAGACTTGCAAGAAGAGTTGCAAAAACGGCTAGAAGAGTGGACGAAGGTAGCTTAAACGTGAATGTGGGGGATGCACTTGAAGCACAAAGACCTGTATGTTATCGGACTCACTGGTAATATTGCGGTAGGCAAAAGCGTAGTGGCAGCAATGCTGGCAGAACTTGGTGCCCGTGTGATTGACGCTGATGCTCTCGCCCATGAGGTCATGCAAGCAGGCACGCCGACCTGGCAGCGCGTGATAGATGAATTTGGAGCAGACATTCTACAGTCAGATGGTGAAATCAACCGAAAGACGCTAGGTGCAAGGGTCTTTGCTGACCCAGTAGCTTTGGCACGACTGGAAGCAATCGTCCACCCGGCAGTGATTCGCGAAGCAGAGCGACGGATGCAAAACGAAGCCTCTAGATCCGAGCCCAATGGTATCAAGGTAGTTGTTCTTGAGGCAATCAAACTGATCGAATCTGGCATGCACCATCGCTGTGATGAACTGTGGGTAGTAACCTGTCCACGCGAGCAACAAATTCAGCGTCTGATGGCAACCCGCGGGATAAGCAAAGCCGAAGCCGAACTACGCATCACCGCACAACCACCTCAAGAGGATAAAATTGCCTTGGCGGACGTAGTTATTGACAATAGCGGAGACCTGGAGCAGACGCGAATGCAAGTCCATCGAGAATGGGAACGCATCTGCGCCACGACTCCGAGCAGGGAAGGCGAGGCAGCGAAAGAACACCGCTCCTCGCTCGACAAGCATTACTCACCACAGATCACTTATCACGTATCAGGAGGCAATATGTCTTCATGGCGCAAGTTTATCGATGAACATCCTTTTCTGACTATGTGGGCCGTGCTCGCTGTGGGCATGGTTATCATTTTCTTGGTCACATCACGTGGCGTTGACCTGTTGCCCAGCCAGCGCCTGTTTATGGCTTTGGCTTGCGTTCTCCTCGCTGGATTGTGTGCGTGGATTGTGAGTTGGGAATAGCGCGGGTCGCTGTCAGCGCTCCGGTACAGGGATTTGGCAGGTTTCAATTCAATTCGCCATAAAACGAACATGATGAGATGAATTCAAGGAGACACGTTATGACAGGGCAGCAATCTCTGAAAATACTCTATCTTTCCGCAGAAGCAGTCCCTTTTGCCAAGACCGGGGGATTGGCTGATGTAGCAGGGTCTTTGCCCAAGGCCATCCGTGCACTGGGGCACGACATCCGTGTGGCGATGCCGCGCTACGGGCGTATTGACCCTGCCAAATTCGGGCTTAAGGAAGTGCTCCCAGCCTTCCCAGTACCTATGGATAAGCAGATGGAGGAAGCAACAGTTTTGCAGGGCTTTATAGCATCGGAAGTGCCTGTTTATTTCATCGAGAACGCAAAGTATTATGACCGCGACGGCATCTATATGTACCCGGACGATGCAGAACGGTTTATTTTTTTCTGCCGAAGCGCATTAGAGATGCTGAAACGTCTAGATTGGTGCCCTCACATCATTCATTGCAACGATTGGCACACTGCCATTATTCCCAATTGGCTGAAGACGGTCTACAAAGATGACCCCTTCTTTGCCCAAACGGCTACCGTTTATACTATCCACAACCTGGCTTATCAAGGCATTTTTGGTTATCGTGTGCTGGAGATCGCGGGCATCGCGGAATACGGCTTCATGTATCACCCTGAAATGGCCGACCTGACAGAAGTGGTGGATTTCATGGCACGTGGTATTTTCTTTACTGACGTGATTAACACCGTCAGTGAAAAGTATGCTCAGGAGATCCTTACTCCCGAGTTTGGGGAAAAACTTGATCCCCTCCTACGGGACCGCCGCGATCGTCTGTTTGGTATCTTGAACGGCATAGATTACGAAATTATGAACCCAGCAACTGATAAGTACATCGTGCAGAATTACGATGTCGAGCACCTTGAGAAGCGTGTCCAGAACAAACTTGCCTTGCAGCAGCAGGCCAACCTCAGACAGGATGCTGCCACTCCCCTCATTGGCATCATTTCACGATTGACCGATCAAAAAGGCTTTGACATCTTGGGCGATGTTTTAGATCATGTGCTAGACCTGGATCTGCAGCTCATTATATTGGGAACTGGTGATCCGCATTATCACGAGATGTTCTCGCGCATTGCTCAGACATACCCAGGCAAGGCAGCCGTATTCCTTACCTTCAATGCCGAACTGGCACAAAGAATTTATGCTGGTACAGATATGTTTTTGATGCCCTCGCGTTTTGAACCTTGTGGGCTTGGTCAGATGATCGCCATGCGCTATGGCAGTGTGCCTATCGTCCGCGCCACTGGAGGACTAGCGGATACAGTCAAAGATTTTGACCCCCGTACCGGAGAGGGGAATGGTTTTTCTTTCACGCGCTATGACCGCTGGTCATTATTTGCCACCATCGTGCGCGCATTGGAGAACTACAAGTACAGGGACACCTGGCACAGGTTGCAGGTTCGAGGCATGACGGCAGATTTCTCCTGGAATGCATCAGCCCGGAAGTATGTTGACTTGTACTACCGGGCAATTGCTGCCCGGGGCAAAGAGATCAAACTGGAAGATTACGGCATAGTGCGGAAGTAACTGAGATGTAGGTGGAGAATCAGGCAATGAGGTTGAAAAAGCAACCAATTGTCATCTAAACAAAGCACTCTGCCCTCAGTATCCGAGTTCTGCGCCTCGTCCAGATGATATTGTGTTTCCAGGCTCTCGATCAACAAGCCTCTATTGTGGTTTTAGGGTGGAAAGGACGGTGCGGCTGAGCAATCCCACACCAGGTTGTGCACTCCAGCCAGTGAAACGGTCCTCCCGATACAGATTTAGTACACGAGGAACATACAGAGGAATCTGCGGAAGGTCAGTAGCCAGCATTTCTTGTAGTTCATACAACAAATCCCGGTATTGATCACGATCCTGTACTTGTTGCATCGCTTCGACCATCTCATCATAACGCGGATTAGCATAGCCCCCATAGTTCAAGCCAAATACTCGCCCATTTCGTAGCACCCCGCATGAGCTATGGAAATAAAAGAAAGCCATTTCTGGCTCACAGAGAGAAATATCGTGCAAGATCGCGCTGAATTGGGCTTGCATCAACGCCAGCCTGATCTGGTCCTGGGCTATGGGCTCTGCCTTTGCCGCGATACCGACAGCCCCCCACTGCGCAACCACAAGATCGACAACCTTTAGAGCAGTATCCTGTTTAGGGCAGGTAATAGGTATCTGCAGCGTGCTGCCATCGGGGTTCTCTCGCAGTCCATCGCCATTCCTGTCCACGAAGCCCGCGGCTGAGAGTTCTGCTGCTGCTTCCTGTGAATCAAAGGCGATGGGAGCAATTTTTGCATTGCGCCATGGGGAACCAGGCGGAAAGAGGTCTGGCGTCCCTACATCCCCAAATCCCATGAACACCTTATCTATGATGGCTTCAGTATCAAGAGCTTGCGCCAGAGCATGGCGAAAGGTCCGATTGTTGAATGGAGCAGTGCGCAGGTTAAACAGCAGCGTGTATACGGAGAGGTCGGGAGCTTCTGCCAGATGGATACCCTTGTAATCCTCTGGGTGATCCTGCACATCGCGTGCTTGCGCTGGCGTTATATCCCAAGCGAGCGCATCCAGCTCGCCATCCTTTAGCGCCTTTAGTGCTTTGCTTTCATCGCGTTGGATTTCCAGTATCAGTGTGTTGACGATCGGTGGACTACGGTGATGAACCCCTGTATTACGCAGAACCAACTGTTTCCCCGGGACATGCTCCACAAAGAGAAAAGGTCCGGTCCCTACAGGATTGTCCAGGTTGTCGTAGTGAAGGGGATCACCTACATTTCTCCATAGCGTCGCCGGCACAATGCGCAAACCCGTACCGAGGAGGCGCACTGCATCGGGCCATGTGGTGAATAGAGTGAATTCCACCTCCACGGGGCTGATGGCTTCCACGCGATGGACAAGAGCAGCAAGCCGAGCAAATCCTGGCACCTCATTTTGTTGCGCAAGAACGAAGGAAAAGACCACATCATCAGCAGTCACAGCCTGGCCATTGTGCCACCTAGCTTGCGGATTGAGCTTGAACGTGAGCCTGCTGCCATCAGGCGTCAGGTTCCAATGCTCCGCCAGATTGGGATGCATGTCCCCATGCACATCGGTCTCCAGCAAGGTATCATAGAGCAGACTCACCACAAACTCCTCACTCGCATTGTGAGTCAGGTATGGGTTCAGAGTCTGGATGTCTTCGCGGATAGCAATGTGAAGTTCCCCAGCAGTAGGTCGTGGCGTATTCGTGGCAACGGGTGTAACAGGCTTCGTGGCAGAAGGAAGGGCGAGAGCAGTGCCAATGGGAGAAGCGCTTGTTGGCGTACGGTCCGTGGGATTAGGCGGCATCAATGTTCTACGCCTTGGAGGTGACGCACATGAAGCAAACGCTACGCAAACTATAGCCAGGATGAGCATGAGCGCTCGTTGAGATGGGCATTCCATAACTGGCTTAGCCATGTTATCGAGATGTTATCATAGTGCATTGCTTTTGTCAAAAAGCGCGATCAATTTTGTCCTTTTATTTATATGTGCTATTATTTATTGTTATGCCAAATTATGGCGAATCGAAAACAAGAGGGTGGAGAAATCACATGCTGTATCCCAAAAGCATCGTATACCTCGAGGAATTAGTGCAGGCTTTGCTGCCAGAGGAGCAAGAGCGATTCCGACGCATCTTTCAAGTAAATACAACATTTGGTGAGCTTACACCGCCTCCCGCCATGTACGAATGGATCAAACAGTATTTCGGATCAGTGGATGCAGTGCGGAAACAACGTATTGTCAAGATTACCAATCTGATCACTTTAGAAGGCGCGCTTTTCAACGAGTTGCGTGCCAGCCGCCCTATGGAAGCGAAAGCCTCCGATAATCTAGAGCAGACTATTATGGGCAATGTCGGTGATCCTTTTTGTCGTCCTCTGGAAGGGACGCCCGAGGATGTCTTTGGACGTATCAGAGGCAAGCATTGCGTCACGGCTTCCAACGTGGCCAAATACGATGGTTTTCATGGCCTCGTTATTTTTGATGAACATAACCCGCTGCGCTTTACGAACGAAGGGGTCAAAGACTATATTGACACTGCCCTGGCCTGGGCGCGAAAAGCACACTGTGTAGATAAAGAGGCGCGCTACTTCTTCCTCATGTGGAATTGCTTGTGGAGGAGTGGCGCTTCCATTTTGCACGGGCATGCTCAGATGACTCTGAGTCGAGGCATCCATTATGCCCGCATAGAGCATTTACGTCGCGCCGCATTGCTTTACAAGATAGCGCATGGCGTAAATTACTTCGATGATTTGTACGAAGTACACCAATCCCTCGGTCTGACTGTACTCCACAACAAGGTGCGTATCTTAGCCTATTTAACCCCCATCAAAGAGAAGGAAGTACTGCTTATCTCCGAGCGGCTCGATGACGATTTGAAACAGGCTATCTACCAAATCCTGCGATGCTTTGTCGAGACACTGGACGTGAGTAGCTTTAATCTCGCTCTATGTATGAGGCCGATAGACAGTGTGCAAGAAGACTGGAAGGGCTTCCCTGTTTTGGTGCGCGTAGTTGACCGCGGGGATCCAAATAACCGGACTGCTGATTTTGCTGCCATGGAACTATATGCTAGCAGCGTGATCTCCAGCGACCCATTTCACGTCGCTCAAGCGCTGCGCAACTCTTTTGGCCGCTTCCAAGCGAAGCAAAAC
Organism: Chloroflexota bacterium; assembly: GCA_014360905.1. NCBI lineage: Bacteria > Bacillati > Chloroflexota > Chloroflexota bacterium. The sequence continues at coordinate 2,797 of JACIWW010000034.1, read as the reverse complement.
ATCGCTCATGCGCCATAAGATTCTCGGTGGGAGAATCTACGACGAGCGTTATTCAGTTTTTTCAACCTTAATTTTGGTGACTGGTTTCTGAGGCTTGCTCTCCACCTTCTCGATGGCTGCATCGAGCAAACTGCGCACAGCGAGCAATGCCTCACGGCCAGCAGCCCGACTGTGCTCCCAAAAGGCTTCGGGAAGAAAGCTTCTCTTGGTGACCCACGAGCACATGCCCTTCGCGCCACTTGCCAGCCATTCTCTAAAGCGGAACCCTTGTTCTTGCACCATGGTTTTTCACCTCCCTCCAACTCCATAGTGTCAAGAGTTGTTCTTGGACAAACATTTTAACACAAAAACACAAGCATGTCAAATAGGGTAAGCTTGCCTAGCACAATTACTAATAAACGGTAGGCGATAGGTTTGGGCTGCACGCTGGCTGTGCGTAGGTAGGTATAGGCGAAGGAAAGGGGAGTGCAGTGCCGGCAGGTAGATGAACTGTGGTACTGGAGGGCATTGGCATAGTCATGACCGAGGCTAATTTAGCCAGGGTAGCTATACAAGCCTTGGTGAATTCAACCATCATCTGCGGTTGCAGGCACGACAGCGTATCGTTTGTCGAGTGATAGTTGGGATTGAAATCCTGAAAATCTTCGATGCCCAGGATAGCTGGGTATCCATAGTTCCAGAAGGAGGCATGATCGCTACGTCCGGTCGCACCAACGATGATTTTCTCTGGGCGAAGGAGTAAACCGTACTTCGCGATGCTAACGATCAGGGCATCTGCTAGAGCAATTGAGGCAGGATTTGTTCCTGCGTGTATCTCAACAATGTGATCATTGGGCGGCACGCTTTCGTAAGCAATCATATCCAAGTTGATTACTCCGACAATGTCATCACCGCGCTGGGCTGCTTGCGCCGCATAGTGAGCGCTGCCAATCAGCCCTTGTTCCTCGCCGGCAAAATGGATAAAACGCAAGGTATGGGAAAAGGAATACTGGCTTAGGACGCGCGCTGCCTCCAGGACTGCGGCCGAGCCACTAGCGTTGTCATCAGCACCGGGCGCAGCGCGGTAAGGGTCATTGGAGGTGGAATCATAATGGGCGCATAGGATGTAAATGTGATCACTGGCGGGGCCAACACCGGCCAGTTCCGCTACCACATTGGTCATTACTTGGCCATTATGGAAGAATGGATCATAAGCTACGCGTAAGCCTACTGCCCTGTACTGATGATACAGGTATTGTGCTGCTTCGTTCAGCTTTGCTGTCGCATAAGAATAGCGCGTTCCCAACTCATTGCAGTACGGCAAAGAGTCATCGTCTTGGAGTTTGCACACATGCTGGATCAACAAAGTCGGCGACACGGCATCAACCATGGTCTGAATGCTACGACTCCATAGCAGGTTTTCCCGAGGTTTGGATAAACCAGGCTGCATTCTGCTGAGCACGATAGCGCTGGGCAGTTGTGCAATCTGAATGCCTTGCCTGGCCAAGTTCTCCACTTGGTTAGTGGTAACTTTGACGATGTAAACGCCCTTTCCATATTGGTACAGGGTGTCCACCTGAGGCAATTGGGCGCAATCATTCCCAGGGGGAGTATAAGCCAAATAATATCGTGAAAGATCAGTATCTGGATCTACTTCCAGGATTCGAACCTGAAACCCGGCTTGGCGCAATCGCGCGATTTGGTCATCCGAGCATAGGGCCGCAAGGACATCTCCCTGATAATTGAGAATGCGCAATCCCCAAGAAGCCAGTTGCTGAAGTTGGTCCCAGCCCGAATAGGAGACAGCCACCAAACGCAATCCTCCTTGCGCGCTGATTGCCATAACTAAGAGCACAGCCAACAACAAGAAGACAGCTAAGGCGCTAATGAAATGCATGCTTCTCCTGCACATGATTCTAATACCCCTACGGATGAACAGCGTGCTCAATCAAATAACTCAGTATGAGCGCAACAACGCCAGCAGCAATCATTTTCAAACCAGCGATGATAACATCTTGTTTGGATATCCTACCCAGGAATACCCCCAAAGCGAATAATGTGGATAAGGCAACGGCCAGTGCAGCGTAATAACTGTAGAGGATGTTGCCCCAGAAACGAGTCAAAAAGAAAGGCAGCAAGACAAGGAAAGAAGCTAGAAGCGGAGCGATACCATCCACGATGGCGACAACGGTTGCGGCTACTCGCGAGGCACGCCCAATACGTGTGTTGGTGAGGTCAGTTAACGTATGTTCTTCCAGATCATCCAACCCGCGTTGACGTTCAGCGGATTCAGTGAGATAAGCTCCCCATAGACCAGAGATAGCCATGGACGCGCTAGTGGTCATACCGGTAATGATGATCACTTTCGGATCGTACACAGCCGCCAGATAACTACCTGCTAGCACGCCTAAGATCGTTAAAATGCCATCGAAAGAGTTCATAGCGAAGTAGCGGCGGGCAATCTCGCCAATATCGGCGACTTCGTCGTATTCTTTCAAAAATTCTAACTTGCGTCGGAGGTATTTCATTTAGCGTGGCTGTATATCGCTTCGCCTAGTTAACTTCAAATTATATGGGAGGAGCAAAGTGGCTGCAAAAACCTGTTGCGCTTGCGCCAACAGATCGTTACCAGGTGGTACAGGCGATTTTGACAAAAGGGGGTGCTCCTGTGGTAAAAGAATTGTGGAAACAAGTGCACCAGGAGGAGCACCGCCTATGGCCGATCTGGCCTACAGGGAAGTATACGCTATGAACCGCTTTCAGGCAAGAAAACTGCTGCTGCAGACCTATCAAGAAACCAAGAGCATCAGCGCCACTG
>JACIWW010000033.1 GCA_014360905.1 Chloroflexota bacterium | reverse complement strand
TAGGCCAGATCGGCCATAGGCGGTGCTCCTCCTGGTGCAGTTGTTTCCACAATTCTTTTACCACAGGAGCACCCCCTTTTGTCAAAATCGCCTGTACCACCTGGTAACGATCTGTTGGCGCAAGCACACTTATTACTTGTCAATTCATTATCCTTCCATTATACTTCTGACAAATCACAGCAGCGCTTATCGGAAAGGGGGCAAATCATGAGCCGTTGGCTAGTCAATCCATTGCAGTTCGGTGTGGCGGGTGAAGAAGCAATGGCTAAGGATGTTGAGGTGCCCAAGTTGACCTTGGGCCGGCAGCTAGCGCTATACGCTACCTTGATGTTGGGCAACCTTGCCAGCAGTTTCCTGGAAAGCTATCGCGCCGGGCAAGCCTGGCACCCGAACCTGCTCTCCATCTTGTTTGCAGCAATCGTGGGCATTGTCCTACTGCCCGGCGCCATAGACGCCAATAAACTCAACGGCCAGAAGGAAGAACTGGTGCAGTTTGCCATGGTCTTTACCTATGGCATGGGCTGGCAGACACTGTTGGGAGCAGCGATCACGGCAGCGACGGGCACGGGGATGTAGGAAACAGGGTTGGTGGGGAAAGCACTGTCTACCCGGCCATAGCTGTTGACCGCTGCAATAAAGGGTTGAAGAAGTAGATTGAGGATACCCTTGCTGCCTCGCTTAGGCCAGTAGTTTGATCCGGTTTCTAAAGGGCGCTCGCGTCAGCAATCGCTTCTACTGCGAGGTTGAACTCAATCGGGGTCAGAAACCATTGAAGACATGGCAGTACCTGAGTCACCTCCTTGTTTAGCTTCACTGAATCAGCGCTTAATCTCGCACCTTTTATAGTGCTTACCTTTTGTCTGTTAAATATCTTTGCGCATGCTTTATCGTTTGGACTAACCGCAATCTTTCTTGCCTTCACAAGTTGAATGTGAGGATTTTCAATCCTCCTAGGCAAAATTTGACAAAAACAAAGTATTGTGGTACTCTCTTAATAGAACATATGTTCTATTATGGAGGAAAATGGAACGTCAGATATTCCACAGAGACGATGTACGCAATATCCTGAGGGCTGTTGAAGAAGCAGGGAACGCTCTAGCTACGGAGCAATCAGATCTTGAGTTTATTCGCGGTTATGCCACCGCGCTCAGGTTGATTGCTACTGCCTTTGGCTTTTTTGAAATCATTACGCCAGCTCATGAGCGCGGATTGTCTTTGACCGCGTATTCATTGCAGGCCATTTCTCCAAGAAAGAGGGGAAATGACTAGAGACCTTCTGGCTTGGGAGATTCTGGCTCAGTTTTGGAGGAACTTTCTTCAGACTTAGAGCCATCTATTTGACCCAACAAGGATGTGGAACCTGCTCCTAACGCCTTTAGTGTGTGCAGAATCTCTATAGGTAAGAGAATATGGCTGGCAGGGTTTACGGACATCTTTTCTAGTGCTTCGATGTAACGCTCGGTCAGAACTCCATCCAGCCAGTCGCAGTTCTTCAGGCTCTCTGCAATCTGCCGGAGTCGTTCAGCTTCCCCACCAGCACGGTACTCGACAGTCCTTGCCTCAATTTCTGCCTGGCGCGAATCTTCCAATGCCCGTCTGAGGTGTTCTGGTATTCTCATGTTGAACAATTGGACTGCGACAATGTCTATACCCCAATTCTGCATTGTAGGTTGCAGGATATCTCTGATCCTTTCGCCAAGGTAGGTCCAGCCCTGCATCACCTCATCGCTTGTCATGGTTCCTATCTGCTGGTGCAAAGCGGCTATTGCCTGTTTCGCAACTGCCATTTCCCAGTCAGGTAATCTGTATGCAATTCTGTACACGGCTTCCTCGACGGGCTCCTGTAATTGATACCGCACGAGCATATTGATGCCTATTGCCACACCATCACGGGTAAGTACATCTTTCTCATCACACTCGCAATGCTGCTCGGTGGTCGGGAAGGTGCGGATGTTCTCCAAGAAGGGGAGCGTTACTACTAGGCCAGGGCTGGCTATGCCACAGAATTTACCGCCGCGTTCGACAATTCCTACCTCGCCTGTTCTTACAGTGTAGAAAATATGACGCCTTAGAATCACGATCAGTGCAGCTACCAACGATGGAATCAAGATATAGGTCGACCAGTACCAGAAATCACTTGTTGGAGTTGGCCTAAGTAGATATAAAATGAAAATGCTTATCAACAATATTAGGGTAATAGCAAGCCAACGTCTTAAATCCATTCTAATTATCACTCCTTCAGCGTTTTGCAGATGGATGTTCTTCAGGGCCATGTTCAATCCCGAGTACACGCTCTACAGTTTCTTTAAGCAGAGAGGGTAATACTGGCTTCCGTAGGATAGCTGCAACGTTTTGTTTTTTCAGTTCTTTTAGGATTTTGGGCTCGGTGAGCACACTCAGTACTACTACAGGTTTCTTGATTCCATACAAGTTTCTTATCTGTTGTAATAGCTTTAGACCCGTGTAGCGCCCATAATCTCTTTCTATGGCACCTCTAGGGACAAAGATATCCAGGAGGATGAGATCACATTCACGCAAGCGGTCCAGGTTATCCAGCGCTTCTTTTATTGTGAGAAAGCGTTCTATTTGATATCCCGCGCGTTCCAAGGGCCTCACTACCGGAGCAATGTCTGGGCTATCATCCTCCACCCATGCGATGACTTTGGGGGACTGGGGATTCATCTAATCCTCCTTGAAAGGTTGAGTATAAGGCAGCAGCACAGTAAACGTAGTCAGAAAAGCTGATTTCTGATCCACGCTGCTAACCATGATTTCTCCGTGATGCTTTTCAATAACCCTTTTAACCAACGCGAGGCCACGCCCGCTACCTGGTCTGTACTCATCACGGGTGCGTCGGCCCTGATAGCCGCCCTGAAAAATCTTGTCATACTCGTCTGGGTCAATACCGACTCCAAAGTTCTGAATGCGTAGTTCATAGTACTTTCCAGCGGGTCGTCCCACGATTTGCACCCATCTTGGCCTATCAAAAGCGCCTGTAAAGGAATACTTGATAGCATTGTGCACCAGATTGTGCATCGCTTGCTGCAGATGCTCCTGAGAGGCTTGAATCACTGGAGATCGCCCATTCACTGGTTCCAACTGAATTTTGATAGTGATGCCCCTTTGTTTTGCCTCCTCTTGGTATACTCGTCGGCTCTCATGTACGATTTTGGCTAGAGGCACTAAAGAAAAGCGATAGCTTCCTATGAAATCCCCAAAGCGTTGAATAATCGAATCTAGTGCAATGGTTCTATTCAATACTTCCCGTGCGGCTTCTTTGTATTCCCTTTTGATGTCGCGCTCGCGCAGCAAATCTAGGTACAGATTTTCCGCTTCTGCCAATAGGCCCTGTAATCCAATCTGCAACTCGTGGGTCATATCTTCTTTTTCACGAGCCAAGGCTCTCTGACTGCTGGTTAAGCGATAGTACCAGTTCTCAATTTGGTGCAAGTTGCTTAGTACATCCTTCTCCATGGCTTGCAGATGTACTCGTTTTGTGCGAGCAAACGCCTGACGTAGTTTCTCTTCAGTTTCTTCAGTAATATATTGATGGCGCAAGAACTCTTCATGTCGCGTCAGTGAACGCTGCTCAAAGTCTGGGTCCGCGATTCGCATCTCTCCACAAAGCAGTACAGCTACTCGTTGATTATCTACAAAAATAGGCAGTGCATAGTTATAGAGCCCAGCATGGCACAAGGTTAGGCCTTCCCGTTTGGTGACGCGGACACGATGCCATTCATCACGTTCACAGCATTCAGAGCCACCTGGTAATCCTTGAACAAGCTGGCAGTACTGCTCAAAGTGACTCAAGCTAACGGATCCAAAGACTGAGATATGATCCTCCAGATCAAAAAGCCCAATCGGTAATTGTGTTGAAGAAGCAAAAATGTCCAACAAGATTTTTTGTATTGCCCGATTCGATAGTCCATCTTCAATCATAAGGACTATTTTCGCTCCTCTTTTGGCGAGTGCAGACAACTTTTTCATATAACAAAGAAACAATCTGCACAAAAAGGTCGCTCTCTATTGATAACCATTGCATTTCAATCATAATCAATCTAAGGGTTTCTGGCTCAAGAGATTCGTATTGCCGCAGTTCATCTAATCCTTGTAAGTTGTTTTCACCAAATAAGCGCCGCAAGGAGAGTAATTGACACAAGCATGACTGGAGTCCTGTATCATTCGGGTCCAATTCCCAGTGCTCTCGTATAGCCTGCAAGCGCTTTTGCCAGTTCTGTAGGTGTATGTATCGACGAAGGCAATCAACGTGTTGTTCTGTATAAACGCGCTGGCCGGTATAAGTGCGCTGAGGTTGGGGGATAACTTTTTCCATCACCAAGCGTTGAAGCTCCGAACGGGAGAGCTTGAAAGCCTCACATATCTGGCGTTCCGTCCATTCTTGGTGAAATTCATTCATTATGGTTACTCCTCGGTTTAGGATGTATTTGTGAGGAGGCAGAATTTTTGTTTAACAATTTATCATAGAACAGACTTTTTGTCAAGAGCAAGCGGTTCGAAACATTCTGCTTTTTACCCAACTGTGCGCTATAATCTAGAAAAGTTCCTTGTAATCATTCCTAGTGTGAATCATTTAACCGAATTGATATAAAGTTTGGAGAGCACATGTATACTTCTCATTCTCACATACTCGTCATTGGCGCGGCTAGTGTGGATGTCAAGGGCCGCGCACGGAAGCCACTGCAACTGGGCACATCCGTGCCCGGTGACATTACGCTGAGCATTGGCGGGGTAGGACGGAATGTCGCTGAGAATCTAGCTCGCCTCGGCCAACCAACCATCCTGCTCTCAGTGGTGGGCAACGATCCGTTCGGAGCGCAGATCCTGGAGCGCACAGCCAGCGCTGGCGTGGATGTGAGCAAGGTCATCGTCACCAGCCAGTGTCACTCCGCTGCTTACATGGCCATCTTGGATGAAGCAGGCAGCAAGACCTTTGCCGTGGATGAAATGGAAACAATGCGTTTGATTACACCTGCCTACATCTATGCGCAGCGGAGCCTTTTCAAAGGCGCAGCCATGCTGGTGCTCGATGCCAACCTCTCGCCCTCGGCGCTCTCATCTGCCATCCGCACGGCGAAACGTTACAGTGTGCCTGTAGCGATTGATCCCACCTCTACCACTCTGGCTCCGCGCTTGCGCAAGCACTTGCCTGATTTGGCTATGCTGACGCCAAATATGGCGGAGGCAGAATTGTTGTGTGGGCACCCCATCCGTGGACGCACAGAAGCAATGGCAGCGGTACAAGAGCTGGTGACAAGAGGCGTGGGCATTGCGGTCATCACTCTTGGCGAAGAAGGGCTATGTTATGCCAGTGCCCGTGAAAGCGGTTACATCCCTGCTATTCGCTGTGAAGTAGTAGATTACACAGGAGCAGGCGATGCCCTGACCGCTACCATTGTCTATGGCTTGGTCAACGGCTTTCCGCTCGATGAGGCCATGCGCCTGGGCGTCTCCGCTGCAACCCTCACGCTCAAATGCCCCGATACGGTTTGTCCGGACCTCAGTTTGGAACGGCTATATGATCAACTAGTCATATAAGATGCTGCCGTCGGCGCTGATTCCTTTTCCTTCACTTTGCGGAAGACCACCTCATCGTTCTCGACGTCAATTTGCAGTTCATCGCCGGGTTTCAACTCACCACGAATGAGCTTCTTCGAGAGCGGACTCTCCACCAGGCGTTGCAGTGTACGGCGCAGCGGACGGGCGCCAAATGCAGGGTCATAACCCTTTTCGGCTAACCAATCCCGTGCAATCTCGGTCAATTGAATGTCCAGCCCTTGCTCACGTAGACGCTGGCGGATGTCTTTCATCTGCAGGTCAACGATGCGCTTCATGTCCTCCTTGCTCAAACGCTGGAAGACAATGACTTCGTCAATACGGTTCAGGAACTCTGGGCGGAAGGTCTTTTTCAACGCCTCTTCGATGTTAGCGCGCATCTTTTCCGTTTCGGCTGGCTCCCCAGGTGTGCGGAATCCTAACGTACCTCCACCTTTGGGCATGTACTGCGTGCCAATGTTTGAGGTCATGATGATAACCGTGTTGCGGAAATCAACCACATTGCCCTGACCATCGGTTAAACGGCCATCTTCCAGAATCTGGAGCAGAGCATTCCACACATCAGGATGCGCTTTCTCGATCTCATCGAACAGGATCACCTGATAGGGACGCCGCCGCACGGCCTCAGTTAATTGCCCACCTTCTTCATATCCCACATATCCTGGAGGTGCGCCAATCAGACGAGAGACGGTATGCCGCTCTTGATACTCGCTCATGTCCACGCGCAAGAGAGCATCCTCATCGTCGAAGAGGAACTCGGCTAAGGCCTTGGCCAGCTCTGTCTTGCCTACGCCAGTTGGCCCAAGGAAAATGAAACTCCCAATTGGACGCCGTGGATCTTTCAGACCCGAGCGCGCGCGGCGGATCGCATCCGATATGGCTGCTACGGCCTCATCCTGGCTGACGATGCGCTCATGCAGGCGCTCTTCCATATGTAGCAATTTCTCTGCCTCGGTCTCCAACATGCGGCTCACGGGAATGCCGGTCCAGTCAGAGATAATCTCAGCAATATCTTCTTCGCGTACTACTTCGTCCAGCCCTCGCTCTGCTTTCCAGGCTTCCTTCTTCTCCTTGAACTCCTCCTCTAGTTTCAGACGTTTGCTCTTGTGGATGGCTGCCTGCTCGTAGTTGCGGTTCTGCCAGGCTGCTTCCTCCTCCGCCATCAATTGGCCAATCTCTAGCTTCATCTTCTTCAGATCTTCAGGCAAACTGAAGATCGCGATGCGCAACTTGGATGCAGCTTCATCGATCAGATCAATGGCCTTGTCTGGCAGGAAGCGATCTTTCACATAGCGGTCAGACAGCCGAGCAGCTGCCTCAATCGCTTCATCGCTGATAGCAACCTGATGATGCTCCTCATAGCGTGGGCGCAAGCCCTTGAGCATCTCGATGGTTTCCTCGACGCTGGGCTCTTCGACAAAGATAGGGGCAAAACGCCGCTCCAGTGCAGAATCCTTCTCGATATGCTGGTGATATTCATCCAGGGTAGTGGCTCCGATACAACGCAACTCACCGCGTGCCAATGCTGGTTTGAGCATACTGGAAGCATCAATGGCACCCTGTGCAGCGCCGGCACCAACTACGTTATGCAGTTCGTCAATGAACAGAATGATCTCGCCCTCCGCTCGTTTGATCTCGTCCAGGGCCGCCTTGATCCGCTCTTCAAATTCGCCCCGAAAGCGCGTCCCGGCTACCAAGGCACCCAGGTCAAGTGCGATCAGACGCTTGTTCATGAGCAATTCAGGCACATCACCCGTAACAATCTTCTGCGCCAGCCCTTCGACAATAGCTGTCTTGCCCACACCTGCTTCTCCAATCAAGACCGGATTGTTCTTGGTGCGTCGGCAGAGAACTTGGATAACGCGCATGATCTCGCTATCGCGGCCAATAACAGGATCGAGCTTCCCCTCTCTGGCCAACGCAGTCAAATCTCGGCTGTATTTTTCTAGCGTGCGATAACGGCTCTCTGCTTCTGGGCTGGTCACTCGTTGGCCACCACGGACATCGGGAAGGACGTTCAGCACTTTGCTTCGGGTTACGCCATAGTCATTGAGTATGCGTGCGGACGGACCATCGCGCTCGCTGATGATCGCTAGAAAGATGTGCTCCGTAGAGACATATTCATCCCTCAGCCGCTGGGCTTCCTCATTGGCCAAATCCAAAACACGCTTAACTCGTGGGGTGATGTACACCTGCATCGGACGAGCGCCACTGACAAACGTCTGCATCCTAGGACTGGCTCTGAGCACGTCGTCCAAACGGCTTTTAATTGCTTCTATATTTACGTGAAGCCGTTCCAGTATATCTGGAATTACCCCCTCTGGTTGTTCCAGTAGAGCCAGTAAAATGTGTTCGGTGTCCAACTGACCATGCCGATACCGCTGCATAATCTCGTAAGCGCGGGCTGCAGCATCCTGCGCCTTCTCTGTAAATCGTTCAAAAGACATCATCATTTTTGTCCACTCCTTGTGGAGAGCAAGGCTGGGGGAGTGCTGCGAAGGATTGTGGCGCGTTCTGTCTTTTGCTCCGCTCCTCTCGCGCTCGTTATTGCCTGCTCTCTCACTCACTACACTTTCCTATTAGCGTTAAAGACAAATTCATCGCTCTGGATATCTACAGTGATCACATCTCCTTCCTTGAACTCGCCTTGCAGCAATTTCAAAGCAAGGGGATCCTGTATCCGTCGCTGGATGACTCGTTTGAGAGGTCGTGCCCCATAGACAGGGTCATAACCTTCTTCAGCCAAACGTTGTTTCGCCGCTGGCGTCAGTTCCAGCTTGACCTTACGGTCATTCAGCAGAGCCCCCAGGCGTTGAAGCTGGATGTCCACAATCTGGATCAATTGCTCCATGCCCAGTGAATGGAAGATAATGACCTCATCAATGCGATTGAGGAACTCTGGCCGGAATTGCTGCCCCAGCGCTTCCAGCACACGACGTCGCATTTCTGCCTCATCGCGACCGCCTAATTCCTTGATCCAGTGGCTACCGACATTGGAGGTCATGATGATCACCGTATTCTTGAAATTGACAGTGCGTCCATGCCCATCGGTCAATCGTCCATCGTCCAGCACCTGCAACAACGCATTGAACACCTCTGGATGCGCTTTCTCGATCTCATCAAAAAGGACGACAGAATATGGTCGTCGGCGCACAGCCTCTGTTAACTGGCCACCCTCTTCGTAGCCCACATAGCCTGGCGGCGCGCCAATTAACCGCGCTACCGTATGGCGTTCTTGATACTCACTCATGTCCAAGCGGATCATGGCATCCTCATCGTCAAAGAGGAACTCGGCCAGAGCGCGAGCCAGCTCGGTCTTACCTACCCCAGTAGGGCCAAGAAACAGGAAACTCCCGATGGGCCGGTTCGGGTCCTGCAGGCCGGCTCTAGCCCGTCGTACCGCATTGGCTACGGCAGAAATAGCCTCGTCCTGGCCTACTACGCGCATGCGCAGATTCTGCTCCATGCGCAATAGCTTAGCCTTCTCACCTTCCAGCAGCTTGGAAACAGGGATGCCGGTCCATTTGGAGACAACCTCTGCTACATCCTCCTCATCCACTTCCTGCTTGAGCATGGGTTGTCCACGCTGTATCTCGCGAAGGCGCTGTTCCTGTGCGCGCAGTTCTCGCTCCAGGCTGGGCAAATCCCCATAGCGTAGTTTCGCTGCTTGCTCCAAATCAGCACGGCGCTCCGCTTGCTCAATGGACTGTTTCGTTTCCTCGATGCGCGTCTTGAGTTGCTGGATAGTCTGAATGATTTCTTTCTCCTGCTGCCATTGGGCCTTCATCGCCGTGCTCTTTTCCCTGAGGTCCGCCAGTTCTTGCTCGATCTTCTGAAGGCGCTCCCGGGATGCTTCATCGCCCTCTTTTTTGAGTGCCTGTTGCTCGATCTGCAATTGCATGATGCGCCGCTCCACCTCATCGAGCTCAGCAGGGAGACTGTCAATCTCCATACGCAGTCGTGCAGCCGCCTCATCGATCAAGTCAATAGCCTTATCAGGCAAGAAACGGTCGGTGATGTAGCGGTGCGAAAGTACGGCCGCAGCTACCAGGGCAGCGTCTTGGATGCGCACACCATGGTGCACCTCGTAGCGCTCCTTCAAGCCGCGCAGGATGCTGATCGTCTCCTCCACCGTGGGCTCGCTCACATAGATAGGCTGGAAGCGGCGTTCTAGGGCAGCGTCCTTCTCGATATGCTGGCGATATTCATCTAGCGTAGTTGCTCCAATACAGTGCAATTCTCCGCGAGCCAGCATGGGCTTGAGCATGTTGCTAGCATCCATTGCTCCTTCGGCTGCCCCGGCGCCAACGACCGTGTGCAGTTCGTCAATGAAGACAATGATCTCGCCTTGAGAATCGGTGACCTCTTTAAGCACTGCTTTCAGGCGTTCTTCGAATTCACCACGGTATTTGGCTCCAGCCACCATCGCGCCCAAATCCAGGGCAACGATTCGCTTGTTTTTCAATCCTTCGGGCACGTCGCCACGCACAATGCGCAGCGCAAGCCCCTCGACAATTGCCGTCTTGCCCACGCCAGCTTCACCCACCAGCACCGGGTTGTTCTTTGTGCGTCGGGAGAGCACCTGGATAACACGGCGGATTTCTTCATCCCGTCCGATGACTGGATCGAGTTTGCCTCGCCGCGCCAGTTGGGTCAGGTCGCGCCCGTATTTCTCCAGGGCTTGATATTTCCCCTCAGGATGTTGATCCGTTACGCGCTGTGTGCCGCGGATGCTAGTGAGAGCCTCGTAGATGCGGTTCAGTGTGATACCGTGTTGCTGCAAGATCTCACCAGCACGCCCACTTGACACCAGCACCAAACCCATCAGCAGGTGCTCGGTGGACACATACTCATCGCGCATGGATTGTGCTTGTGCTTCCGCGCGGTTCAGCACGTTCTGCAGCGTTGTGCCAATGCCAACCCGAGCAGCCGCACCATATACTTTGGGGCGCCTCTGCAATTCTTCTTCCAATTGACGCTGCAGCGAGAGTGGCGCAAGGCCCAATTTCGTGATGATTTGCGGCACCACGCCATCTGCCTGCTGCAACAGTGCCAAGAGCAAATGCTCTGGATCTATTTGACTGTGATTGTATTGTAACGCAAGTTCCTGGGCTTGAACCAGAGCTTCTTGCGCCTTTTCTGTATACCGATTCAGATTCATACCAACTCTCCGTAACAAGTAGTCTATTACTTTGTAGATTACTTGTTATTCAATTGCTCATCGTTTGCTAATAACGCAGAATCGCGCCAATATGCCCTGCCTGCGCCAAGTGCTCGTTGTCTGTTACCGTTTCCACTTTGCCCCCAGCCTCGATGACCCGCTGCATCACACGGTTTACTGCACCGCGGATTGGGTGAGGCTTACCTCCGCAGAATGGGCATTTGGCAATAGGTTCTGCACTAACATATTGACAGCCATCGCATAGATAGCCGTCGCTTTCAAATCCTTTCTCCACTACTAGGATGTGGGCACGTCCTTGATGGACGACATAAAAAGTGTCCGCTAAGCCAGTTACAGCACCTGCCCCTTTGGCCGCTGCTGTAATGAGATCCTCCACGAGTTTGCCTTGCCGCTCGTTCTCCTCAGCACGGATGAGTTCCGATGAACGTTCCATCACCTCGGTTGCAGGAGCGGTCACATCCAAACCCAGAGTGCCGATGATCTGCTTCTGCAGCGCTTTGGGCAGCATGGCGCGGAAACGGGCTAGTGTCTCATCCGCACCACCTAAAATAATCCCTTTGCAGTGGTTGTCTTGGCAGAAGCGAGTTGTTGCTTCGGCAGCCAGCTTCAAGTTCTGCTCCGCCTGCTTATCAACATGGCGTTGATAGCGGGCTGCAGCGAATCCGCCTTGTTTGTGACGCTTCAGGTCCTGACCGATCCATTCGCTCTTTTCCTCGATTTGTCCCAGATGCAGGAGGAAGAAGCGTGCACTCTCGCGGTCGACCAGCACTACACCATAGCGATCGTAGCGATCCAGGAAATGGCTGAGCGGCTTAAGGTAAAGCCTGTCACCGGTGTGGGCTTCGCTTTCGATATGAGCAGCCAGTGGGTAGACGCGCCAAAAATCCTGGTCAGCCGCAGAGAAGATAGCGACCCCCTTGGCCTGCCAGTCATATTCCAGGTCAAAGAAACGCTCGACTTTGGCTAGGTCTGTGTCTGATGCCGAGCTCCTCACCCTTTCCAGCAAATCACGTAGGATCAATTTGCACTTTTCCTTAGGCTGTTGGGTGAGGTCCGTATCGAGATATAGGCTTATTGCCGGCAGACCTCTGCTCACAAAACCTGCTAGTTCTTGAAGCTCCTTCTCCGTAATCACGAGTTGACCTCCTTGTAGTATCTTTTGTTCAGCAAGTGTAAAGAGCGATTCATCTCTCCCCAATGGCTATCCCGCTGCTAAGTAGACGTCGTCGCAACTCTTCAATCTCAGCTTCGAAAGAAGTGCGCAATGCGTCCATCTCAGCCTGCAATTGTTCAATGGTATCTGTCAGGCGCATGATCACTTCCACACCCGCCAGATTCACCCCTAACTCGTTGGTTAAGCGACAGATCCTCTGCAGCCGCTCGATGTCTCTCTGAGAGTAAAGGCGTATATTCCCTGGAGAACGAGCTGGTACCACCAATCCGATACGCTCGTAATAGCGCAAAGTCTGTGGGTGTAGATTGACCATTTGAGCCGCAATGCCGATCACGTAACAGGGATCATCAGGGCTTCGATAATCCATAGCCAGCTTCCTCCAGTTTCCTTCTACCTAGGTTGTTCTCCTAATATGGCTTGTACGGTCATTTCACGGCTGTCCCGGATAATGGTTAGCTCTACCTGCTGTCCAACCTCAGTTTCTGTTTCTAGATACTTGATGAGATCACCGATTTCTTTGATTTTCCTACCATCAATGGCGATCAAAATGTCCCCGCCTACAGCAATGGTATAGCCGTTAATTCTTACCCGGCGCTGCCCACCACGCAACCCAGCACGCGCAGCAGCCTGACCAGGCGTCACCTCAAGGATCAACACCCCCCGCTCTACTGGCAAATTGAGTGCTTCGGCTAGTTCTGGGACGATAGTCAGACCTGTAATTCCCAACCAGGGATGGGGATAATAACCTTTCTCGATAATGGAGTTGACGACACGGCGTACCGTGTCCACCGGAATCGCAAAGCCTATCCCCACCGAACCACCACTAGGTGAATAAATAGCAGTATTAACACCGATCACCCTGCCTTGCGAATCCAAGAGCGGCCCACCCGAATTGCCCGGATTGATGGCGGCATCTGTCTGAATGACGTTGTAGATAGTGCGCCGCCCCTGACCAAGATCAAGGGGCCTGCCCAGCGAGCTAATCACGCCAGTAGTCAGCGTGCGGTCCAGCCCAAATGGATTCCCAATAGCGATGGCTCTCTGTCCGACACGTAAATCAGCCGAAGTTCCCCATTCGACCGGCTGCAACTTATCGGCAGGAACGTCAATCTTGAGCACTGCCAGATCGTTTGCTGGATCTGTTCCCACCAATTTTGCTTCGACGGAGGTTTCGTCAGATAAAGTCACGACAATCTTTTCCGCATTTTCTACAACGTGATTGTTCGTGACAATGTGTCCTTCTTTATCTATGACGAATCCAGAACCAGTGCCTTCTTGGGGGATTGCACCCCAGAAGAAATCTCGTACGATCACACGGCTGGTAATATAGACCACGGCAGGACTGACGCGAGCGTACACATCAATTACCAAATTCTCTTCTATGTCTGCAACTTGTATTGCTGTTGCTGGCAATGGCGTAGGAGTAACCACGATTACGATTGGTGTAGGCGTGAGCATGGGTTTTGGCGTGGGAGTGACGCGGGGTGATATGCCACAACCCGTTACTGCCACACCCAACAAAGCAACGAGTATCCATAGCATGATGTTCCGTTTCATTGCATCCCTCCTGCCTATTTTTATTCCCTAGGCCTTTCGCCAAGCTTCACTTTTACCACACGTTCCTGGCCATCCCTAATAATGGTCAGATTTACCTCTTGCCCGACCTCTGTGTGACGCAGGATGTAAACCAGTATGTCCTCGAATTGCTCGACCTTTTGTCCATCAATAGCGATAATCACGTCACCGCCAATCTGAACCTTACGGCCAGCTTTTTGTACCGTCTTGCTGCTACCACGCAAACCTGCCTTGTCGGCTGGGCTTCCAGGCGTTACCTCCAGGATAATAGCGCCACGTTGCACGGGCAATTTCATTTCCTCGATGATATCAAGCGAAAGATCAGTACCACTGATACCAAGCCAGGGATAGGGATAGTAGCCATCTTTGATCAGTTTGGGCACGACACGCTTCACTGTGTTTACCGGTACAGCAAAGCCGATACCCGATGTATTTGGGTCGTATGCCGTATTCACCCCAATCACTCGGCCCTGTGAATCAAGCAATGGACCACCTGAGTTGCCAGGGTTGATGGCGGCATCCGTTTGAATCAGCTCTGGTATGGTGAACCGTGCACCAATAACTACCGAGGCCCGCCCTAAGGGGAGGCTACGGCCAAGTGCGCTGATAATGCCCGTGGTCAGCGTCCCGCGTAAACCAAACGGATTGCCAAGGGCAATAGCGCGCTGTCCGACCTCCAATTTGTCCGAATCACCTAATTCAACGGGATGGAGCATCTCTTCTGATACATCCACTTTGATCACCGCTAGATCGCTATCTGGATCTGTTCCAATGACTTCCGCACGCACAGTAGTACCATCGTGAAAGGTAACCTGTAACTCTTCGGCATTCTCTACTACATGGTTATTCGTCACGATGTGGCCCTGTTTGTCGATAACGAATCCAGACCCGGCACCCTCCTGGTAGAATTCTTTGGGGCTCTGTGGGATATTCGGGAATCCTGGGACCTGGGGAAAAGTGAATCCCTCACTGCTAACCCGCTGAACCACGCGGATATGTACCACGGCCGGGTTCACTCGCTTGTAGATATTGATGAGCAGCAACTCCTCGGCATCTGCCTCTTGGATGATCTCTGCGGGCAAGGGCGTTGGCGTGGCGACTACCAGCTCAGGTAAAGCGCGCACAGCCACGGTTGGTGTGGGAGTTGGACGCGACAAGCGGCCACAAGTGGGCAACCCACAGAGGCCACAACCCGTCAAAGACAACACGAACAAGCTAATCAAACCTATAAAACTCCACTTCTTCATGTTCATTCTCATCGCAAAACTCCTTCATTAAAGGCGATCAACGACTTCGCAGCGAAGCCAATTGTGCAAATAGCTCCTTTTCCTGCTTCGTCAGCCCCCGCGGCAAGACGATCTTTGCTTCTGCATAGAGATCGCCCTTGACATCTGGATTCTTCAGATTGGGCATACCCAAACCTTTGAGGCGGAAGCGCTTGCCACTCTGCGTTTCTGGAGGTACTTTGAGCATGACCTGGCCTTTCATAGTAGGCACAGCGACTTCGCCGCCAAGGACAGCGGTATAGAGATCAATGGGTACTTCGCAGTACAGATCGTCCCCCTTGCGCTCAAAAATCTTGTGCGGCAAAACCGAAACCCTCAGGTAAAGGTCACCCCTTTGCCCGCCACCGATTCCGGGAGCGCCCTCTCCAGCTATACGCACGCGCGAACCTGTGTCTACGCCCGCTGGGATCTTGACCTCTATTCTGCGGTTATCCAACTGCAAGATCCTTGTAGTGCCCGTGTAAGCCTCCTCAAGAGTAATTTCAACGGGGTGCTCCACATCGCTCCCACGACGTGTACGTGTTTGCCGTACGTATTCTGCACCACCCATATCCCCGAAGATGCTGCGGAAGAAATCGGAAAAGCCACCTCCGAAAAGATCGCCCAAGTCCCCATATTCCACGTGCACGCGCGGGCCGCCTCCCGGTTGCCCACCAGCAAACCATTGGCTCCAGTCGAAGCCGCGTGGATCTCCGCCCATGCGTTGCCATTGCTGCCAACTCGCGCCCAGTTCATCGTATTTTTTACGCTTTTCTGGGTCGCTTAATACTTCGTAAGCTTCATTGATCTCTTTGAAGCGAGCCTCAGCAGCCTTGTTTCCTGGGTTTACGTCAGGATGGTACTGGCGAGCCAGTCGGCGATAAGCTTTCTTGATTTCTTGTTGGCTGGCAGTCTTGTCTACACCTAATATTTTGTAATAGTCCTTATACTCCATACCGCTTACCCGTATCCCTTAATCACGCAGTGTCTTCAGTCTGTTGGCTTGTCATTATTGGTCTTTCTTACCTGCACACGCGCTGGGCGCAACAACCTGCCGTCGAGCATGTAGCCCTTCCGGTATTCAAAAGTGACTTCGTTCTCTCTGCCAGCGCTATCGGTTAATTCTACAGCCTCATGGATATTGGGGTCGAAAATCTGCCCCACTGCCGGCAAGGTTTGGGCACCCTCTTGGGCAAGGATTTTCTGCAGCTGTTGGTAAGTCAATCGTATGCCAGCGCCCAGTGGGTCATCAGCATCTGCGTATTTGAGGGCTTCCTCCAATTGGTCGCCCAATTCGACAAAATAGGTCAGCAGACGCTTCTTCTCCTGCCACATGCGTTCTTCGCACAAGCGATCCAGACGCTTGCGCATGTTCTCTGACTCCGCTAAAGCGCGTAGGTATTTGTCACGATTTTCGGCAGCCTCTTTTCTAGCCGTCTCAAGCTGCTCTTGCAACTTCTCTTGTTGTTCCCTATTTTGAGAGGTGTTATTCTCGCCCATACCCTAACCTTAGTCTAATTATTGGCAAAGACATTTTACAACTTTAGTGCATCATTGTCAAGATTTTTGCAGCAATTCATATAAATGTCTAACACTGCGCTATCCGTCGCCCCGCTTCTGTCAGTACCCACACTTGGCCCGCTCTACCAATGCCACAAGCGCTGCTGATGGGGCAATGCTCGCAGGCTTCGCTGCATTTGCCACTCAGGGGTTGCAAATAGCCTAAGCGCACCAATTCTTCTATCATGCTCTCTAAAAGAGCCTCGCTGACATCCAATTGCTGGGCAAGTTGCTTGAGGCTGTGCGTACCGCCAGTACTAATAATGTGCAGGATTTTTTCTAGCATAGGACCTATCCTTTCAACTGGTGAAGCGATACATAGCTTCGATAAGAAGGCATTCTCATGTGGCGCCCATGCAATCGTCTGCAAGGAGGCATATCCCATGGAGAGGTAGGTGAGTTGCGGTTATCCAAAGAGCAAACGGGCAATTTGATAACTGAGCAGCCCGCCCGTTAGCGAGATGACAAGCAGGAGTAAAACGCTGAATAGCGTCCACCGCCACGAAGCAGTCTCTTGCCTTATCGCGCTCAATGTGCCCACACATGGAATAAACAGCATCTGTGTGACCAGAAAGGCCAGAGCTGCCGCTGGGGTCAAAATGGTGGGCAGGATTGCTGCCAGGTTTGCTTCATTCCCCTCTGTGCCAAAGAGCACACCTAAGGTCGCAACGGCGTTCTCCTTGGCCACGAACCCACTGAGCAAGGCTACCATCATGTGCCAATCCAGGCCCATGAGTCTGCCAATAGGCTCTATCAATCTTCCAAAGGCTGCTAAAAAACTGCTTTCGATATCCCCACTGGGCAATGTGGATAAAGCCCAGATGACGATCGAGGCAATCAGGATAATCGTACCTGCTTTGGTCAAGAAGGACAGCAGTCGCTGCCACACTGTCAGAGCAATGGTACGCCAGTTGGGGAGATGGTATAGAGGGAGTTCCATGATGAATGCGATGGGCTCTCCCTTGAGAACCAACTTGTTTAGAAACAGACCTAAAACGGCAAGAACTATCAAGTTGATAGTGAGCAATCCCCACGAAACAGCAGTTGGTGTCGCGAAGAACACAGGCGCCAGAAAAGCTACGACGGCCATGCGCGCCGTGCAAGGAACCAGTGGAGAGAGAAGAATGGTCAAGAGACGGCCTCGCTCCGATTCAATGACGCGCGAGCCCACCACAGCCGGCACATTGCAGCCAAATCCTAGGAACAGGGGCAAAAAGGATTTGCCATGTAGTCCCATTAGGTGCATAAAGCGGTCCATGACATAGGCTCCTCGTGCCATGTATCCCACGTCTTCCAGAATGCCCAGCACAGCAAAGAAAATAAGCAAAATAGGGAAAAAGGTCAGGACGGTACCTACTCCACCAATGAACCCGTCCACCACCAAACTGGTCAACCAGGATGGTGCAGAGGCCAGCACCGTAGTGGCTAGACCAGCCAGCGTATGCATGATATACAGGTTTAATAATTGTGTGATCGGTGAGGCAATGGTATACGTCAACCAGAAGGTCAAACCCAGGATGCCGGCAAGGATGACCAACCCCCACACAGGGTGAGTCGCCCAACGGTCCAGTCGGTCTGTCAATGAGATCTGCCCTGTCTTGGGCTTTATTACGGCTGCACGAACCATGCGCCCAATCCAAGCATACCGTCCGCTGGCCACAGCAACACAGGCGTCCTCATGCTGCTTGATCATCTGATATACTTCACCCCAGATTTCAGGGGGGAGCCGCGCCTGCATCATCTCCATTAATTGCTTATCGCCTTCTAGGATTTTCATTGCTACCCAGGTCTTGGGATATTCTGGAGGCACATGGTCAGCAACGAGGGCTTCGATGCGTTCCAAAATCTCTTTATGATCTGCACGGATATCAGGTACAGTCGGAGCGTAGGATGCTCTATTGCATATAATCTCCTGGATGCGCGCTAACAGTTCTTTGATACCTTGCCCCTTGGTTGCGACCATAGGCACGACAGGAATTCCTAGGGCTGCTTCCAACACATGGGGTTCTATCTGCAGTCCTTGTTGCTCGGCCACGTCCACCATATTGAGGCCGAGGACAACGGGCACAGGCAAAAACAATAGCTCCGAAACGAGGTAGAGATTGCGCTCAAGGGCTGCTGCATCTACAATGGCCACAACCACATCTGGTCTCTCCTTGATAATGTAGTCACGCGCAATCAACTCCTCTGGCGAGTTGGCGCTCAGACTATACGTGCCGGGCAAATCAATCACATCAAAAGTCCAGTCTTCCCAGTGGCACGTGCCGGTCTTTTGTTCGACTGTTTTGCCTGGCCAATTGCCCACGTGTTGGTTCAGGCCAGTGAGCAGATTGAATATGGTGCTCTTTCCTACATTGGGTTGTCCGGCCAGAGCTATTCGGACGGATTTTCTTTCGTGCATTGACATGGATGTTCTTTCTCCACGCTAATCAGGATTTTCTGTGCTTCCCCCCGACCCAATGCGATACGCGTATCACGCAGGCTGACAATCAGTGGCCCATGGCCCAGGTTTTGCAGCATTTTGATCTCAGTCCCTGGCGTGAAGCCAAGCGCAGCCAGGCGACTGCGGAAGCTATAGCCTCCGAGCAGTTCCCGAATGAACGCAGTTTCTCCTGCCTTCAGCGCGCTGAGAGGGTAGGTGTTGTTCATGAATGAGTTCCTCCAGTCTTCTGTTCTTCTTGCTCCACCTGCAATGTGGCGGCTACAGAGCGATCCAAGGCTACTCTTTTGCCGTTGACTTCGACCAAAATGCTATCTAGTGCAACAGCCAATACGCGCAAAGAAGCACCAGGCCGCAGCCCTTGGGCAGCTAGAAAGGCACAGGTCTCCTCATCCGCTGTACAGCGGACATAGCTTCCCATCTGTCCTGCCTTGAGATCTGTTAGCGGGCTTACGAGAGCCAAGGTGAACTCGCCTGAGGGGGTGGGAATGGGTTCGCCTTGTGGATTGAAGCGGGGCCGGTTTAGAAACGCATCCAAGCGCTCAATGACCTCATCTGGTGTATCGTGCTCCAGTCGGCAGGCAGTTTCGTGGGCTTTTTCCCAGCCTATCTGCAAATGCTCCACTAAGAAGACCTCCCACAGGCGATGGCTCCGCAGGATACGCGCCGCTAGTTGCTTCCCGGCTGGGCTGATGGAGACGCCCTTGTAGGGGATATAAGTCACCAGCCCTTCGTCCTGTAACTTGCGGCACATTTGGTTGACAGAGATGGGAGAAACTGCCAGTACTGCAGCCAGTTGGGAGAGGGGGACAGGCTGTCCTTGTGCCCCCAGACGAAGGATATTGACCAGGTACATTTGGATGTTTTCACTTAACGCCGAAGGGTTGTCCATCATATTAGTCTTACCTTTAAGATTCATATCTAAAAATTTTAGGCTTTCCTTAAGTTTACAGCATCTCTTAGGAAAAGTCAAATCGGCAAGAGGGTGTTGAAAAACGAAGTATTCACGCGGTTTATACTGGCGGGGGTACACTATCTTTGCAAAATAGCGCAACAAAGGAATGATTAAGGGCGCGCAAAATGACTTACAATATTCTGCGCTGGCCGTGATCGCCGCCCAGGGAAGCTCTTAAGCCAATCTTTCCAGCGTGACCTTGAGCTCTTGTAGGAAATTGGCCACTGCCACACCATCCAAAATACGGTGGTCAGCGGAGACGGTGAGAGTCATGATTGGCCGAATGTGGATTCCATCGTCAATAACTACCGGCCGTTTTACAATTGCTCCGACAGCCAAAATAGCGGCTTCGGGGGGGTTAATGATCGCGCGGAAATAAGGTATACCAAACATGCCCAGATTGGAGATAGTGAATGTGCCGCCGGTGACATCATCCAAGGTGAGCTTGCCGGCACGCGCTCGTCTGGTCAACTCATTGATCTCGGCATCAATGTCTGCCAGCAGTTTGGTATCTGCATTTTTAACCACTGGGACGATCAATCCCTCGTCAGTAGCCACAGCCACGCCGATGTTGATATCATCCAGCAGCACAATTTGATCGCCCTGCAGCGTTGAATTCAAGAGAGGATGCTTGCGCAGCACACGAGCCACAACGTGAACAAGCAAAGCAGTATAGGAAGCACCATAGCGTGCCTTTTCTGCTGCGCTCATATCCACCTCAATCGAGAGGGCGATATGTGGAGCTTCTCGTGCGCTTTGCTGCATGCGTTCGGCAATGATCCGTCGCCGACCAACGAGAGGAATAGCCTTTGCTTCGCGCACAGGCAAAGGCACTGGTGCTGCAGGGCGTTCTGCAGCCTGCAGAACATCGGCTTTGGTGATGGCGCCACCCGGACCCTTTCCGGCGATTTTGGCCAAATCTATGCCATGTTCCCTCGCTAACCGACGCGCCACTGGGGTGGCTTTGATTTTCTCTGGAACCCCCGGAGTCGCTTTCGCCTTGGACTCCACTACAGGCTCGTGTCTTTCGACCTCGGCCACTACCTCTGCTGATGGAGCAACAGCTGCTCGCTCAGCAACGATTTCCTCACCAGGCTCTGTAATGTAGGCAATGACTTGCGTGACTGGCACGACATCGTTGGGGAAAGCTTTGATTCCTTTCAGCACCCCGGAAGCAGGCGCCTCGACTTGTAAGTTGACCTTATCGGTCATCACTTCCAAAAGAGGCTCACCTTTTTCCACATGGTCTCCTTCTTTATAGAACCACTGCACGATCGTGCCTGTTTCTTGTGTCATGCCTGTCTTGGGCATAATGACTGGTGTAGCCAATTCACACCCTCCTAATAAATGACAAATGACCAAATCTCAATGACAAGATGGAGCTGTTTGGGATTTTCGCATCGGGTCTTGGTCATTCTATTTGTAAGCCATTAACTCACGTGCTGCAGCGATTATGTTCTCCACTTGTGGTACAGTGTGATACTCCAAATTGCGGTTGTAGGGGATGGGAATATCCAACCCTGCCAACCGCCGAATCGGAGCGTTGAGGTACATAAAAGCAGGTCCCTCGCTGATCATAGCGGAAATCTCGGCTCCAAAACCACACGTTTTGTACGCTTCATGTACAATGAGCACACGCCCGGTTTTTATCACTGACTTGGTGATTGTTTCCGCATCATAGGGTTTAAGGGTGCGCGGATCGACCACTTCGACTTCTATACCCTCCAGTGCCAGTTTCTCAGCAGCTGCCAGTGAACGCATGACCATTACCCCTGTAGCAACTATGGTGATGTCACGTCCCTCGCGTTTCACTTCTGCCACACTCAAAGGCACCGTGTAAGGTTCTTCGGGCACAGGCCCTTTCATACGATAGAGGAGTTTTTCCTCGACTAATATCACGGGATTGGCATCGCGGATGGAGGAAATGAGCAAGCCTTTGGCATCATAGGGAGTACTTGGCATCACCACCTTGAGCCCAGGGACATGTACAAACCAGGCTTCTAGGCTCTGGGAGTGCTGTGCGGCCGCGCCAGTACCTGATCCTGCCGGCGTCCGCAAAACCATCGGCACCTTGGCTTTGCCGCCAAACATATAGCGTGTCTTGGCCGCTTGATTGACCAACTGCTCCATGGCTAGGGTTGTGAAATCCATGAACATGATTTCCGCGACCGGTCGCATGCCCGTCAAGGCTGCACCTGCGGCTGCACCTGCAATTACCCCTTCGGAGATAGGCGTATCGCGGACACGCTCGGGTCCAAACTCTTCCAAAAGTCCCAAAGTCACCCCGAATGCGCCTCCATAAATGCCAATGTCCTCGCCCATGAGAAAAACATTGGGGTCTCGCTGCATTTCCTGACGTAGTGCCTCACGAATCGCTTCGGCATAGGTGATTTCACGCATCAGGCGTACACTCCCTCATGGATTTCTTCGACGCGTGGCTCCGGACTGGACTCAGCAAATGCGACCGCATCTTCGATCAACTGCTGAGCCTCATTTGCAATCCGCTGCGCTTCCTCCGTTGTCAAGACACCTTGCTCGATCAAATAGGCTTCCAAGCGTGCTATCGGGTCTCTCTTCTTCCATGCCGCAACTTCTTCGCGTGTACGGTAACGCTCTTGATCGCTTTTGGAATGACCTTTCCAGCGGTAGGTTTTGCACTCAACCAGCGAAGGTCCCTGGCCATGGCGGGCTCTATCCACTGCCTCCACTACTGCAGCGTAGACAGCAAGGACATCATTGCCATCCACTACTTTGCCTGGCATGGCATAGGCTGCAGCCCGCTCAGCGATATTTTCGATGGGGAAGGCTCGCGCCACCGGCATGGACATGGCATACTGGTTGTTCTCGCAGACAAACACAACGGGCAACTTCCATATTGCTGCCAAGTTCAGCGATTCGTGGAAAATACCCATATTCGCTGCGCCATCGCCAAAGAAGCACAACACCACTTGACCAGTTTTGCGCAGCGCAACACTCAAAGCTGCCCCTACTGCCGTAGGGATTCCACCGCCTACGACCCCTGTTGCGCCTAGGTTGCCCGACTCTACATCGGCAATATGCATGGAGCCACCCCGCCCGCGGCAATAGCCGGTCTCCTTGCCCAGGAATTCAGCCATCATTAGTTTTACGTCTCCGCCTTTGGCAATGCAGTGTCCATGCCCGCGGTGAGTGCTGGTGATGTAGTCATCAGGCCGTAGCGCGGCTATGGCGCCCACTGCCGTTGCTTCCATGCCAATGGAAAGGTGCATTGTGCCATGAACTTTGCCCAGTGCAAACAACTGATCCGCTTTCTCTTCAAAGGCACGTATTGTGCGCATCTTACTCAACATATCCAGAAGTTGCTCTTTGGTTAATTCTATCCTTTTCTCCATGTCTTAACTCTCTGTCTACGGGACATGGCTACGTAATATCCGCCAACCGCAACACCTCTTGAGCTGCAGCATCATCGGTAACCAGAATGTCTACAAAACCCCCGCGTAACGCTCCTAGAATCGCTGGGGCTTTTTCTTTCCAACCGGCAACAGCAAACACACATTTCACCTTGCGCAGCGAAGGCAAGTCTATGCCAACAATACGCCGATGGAGTTCTAGAGGACAGATACGTCCTTGTATGTCAAAGTAATAGCCACAGAAATCACCAACGGAACCGGCACTGGCAATAGCCGCAAGCTCATCTTTGGTAAGATAGCCCGCACGAATCAATCCTGAAATTTCCGGATGTACCGAACCGATTCCAACCAATGCTAGGTCTGCCTGACGTGCCAGATTCAGTGTTTCACGCACATTGCGCTCTTGGAGCAAAGCTTCCCGCACAGCAGCGCTTTCCACAATGTGGGGCGCGTGCAAGTACCGAAACTGCCCACTAAGGGCTTCCGCTAGTCGTCTTGCTAGCTCAGGCCCATCGATGTGCGGATTAACAGCCCCAATGCCTCCCATCACTTGTACCACTAATATATCTCCTATGGATATAGGTTGGAATGCATTCACGACTTCATAGAGTGCCCTTCCCCAACCTATGCCCAAGATCATATTTCTGTGAAGCAAGTTTTTCAACTGCTCTGCTGCCAAGGCCCCTATATCTTGCAATACCTGATTAGGTTCATACAAGCCACTACAAAGCACATGAACACTCTGTAAATGAAACCTATCGCGCAATTCTGCTTCCAAAGAAGCCATAGTAGGCAACGGATGTCGGACTCGGATCTCAACAATGCCCAGCCGCCGTGCTTCACTAAGCAACCGTGATACGTTAGAACGGGAGAGTTGCACTCGCTGTGCCACCTCTTCCTGTGTTAACCCTCGTTCGTAATACAAGCTTGCCACCTGAATGAGCAAGCGAAGCCGCTCATCATAGGATTCCCGCACCTATCGGCTCCCTAAAAGATTTGTACCTAAACCATTCGTACGATGACCTTCAAACCTTGCTTACTAGCTACCAAATCAAAAGCTTTCTGAACATGTCCCAAAGGAATGACGTGGCTGATTAATAGCTGTACGCGTACCATGCCATAACGGATTAGCTTAAGCGCAGTGCGAAAGTGATGGGGTGTAAAATCGTGGCTTCCAGTTACAATAAGCTGTTTGTAATGCACCACGTTTGGGTCTACCGGGATATTGGACGAAGGGTATACGCCGGCGAATATGTTTATCGTGCCACAAGCTCCCACCCATTCCATGGCCTGTGTTATAGCTTGTGGGATACCAACCGCCACAATTACTGTGTTGGCGCCTCTCCCTTCAGTCAGTTCCAGAACCCTCTCAGCCGCGTCATTTATCGAAGGATCGAATACATCATGTGCGCCCAACTGCAGTGCCACTTTACGTCGAGTAGCCATAGGATCGCTAACAATAACCCTCGCCCCTTTAAGGCGAGCTAATTGCACGTGCAACAAGCCAATAGGACCTGCGCCAATGATGAGAACATCATCTCCTAGCTTTATGTTACTCATAGTAATACCATTGAGGCAACAGGCCAAAGGTTCTGTAAAAGTAGCTTCTTCGTAACTGACATTGTCCGGAATATGATGCAGATTGGAAGCCGGGGCTATTCCATATTCACAGAAGCCACCTCGTACCCGGTCGTGTGCTGTATTGACACAGTAGTTGAACAGACCCTGGCCGCAATAGTAACAATGCCCACAAGTTACACGCCAACTAGGCACCACACGATCACCCGCTTTAAAGTCTCTGACTTCGGCCCCAACTTCTACCACCTCACCTGCCCACTCGTGTCCTGGGGTCAACGTGGCTGGTAGTTGCCCCATTCGTTTGCCAGTGCCAAGATAGTTACGTAAGTCACTCGGGCAAATGCCGCAGGCGTGAATACGTATCAGAACTTCGTCTGCTTTCTGGACGGTGGGCATCGGTACATCCACTACCTGGATATCTCGCAACCCACGTAATTGAGCTGCACGCATACTCTGAATCGTAACCTAATCCATATGATCCTGCAGTGCTCGCAGGTGGACAATCATAGAAGAACGGTCCAGTTCTACTTGATCATAGGTTATTGGCTGACCCTTTGCCACATCCTCTTTTAGCACCGCTCCCTGTGCCAGCCCCAGAGGGAGTAAGCGCTCCATCGCGGCAATGTCGGCTCTCTCAATAGAGCCATAGAAGGTAAACTGCCCTATGCCATCCAGTTTTTCACCGGCTTTCAGATCCCTCTTGGCAATGGTAATCGTCTCCGCAACTGGTTTGTGAACCGTTGCAATGGTCGTCTCGCCCAACAACACAGCCCGTGCCACTGATAGAGGTGTCTCAAGATTGGCCAGATGATACGGCCGATAGAGAACCCAATTCGGTCCACTTCCTAGATGCAGATATTGCAAATCCTCAACAACGGTTCTATTGTCTGTGGTCACGATGACAAAAACTCCTGGCGCAACTGCCCCTAGAGCATAGTCCACCACGCCTTCGCGCTTGAGAATACCTCCCTGTGATTTCAAAGAGAACAGAGTAGGTAGTTGCTCAACTGTCGCCACAGGGCCATGCATCCCGCGCACATCAGGAACCAAACCGGTGGCATTAGCCAAAGCCGTCATCTCAACCATCGTCTTTGTGCCGTCCACAAAGGCGGTCAGCATCTTAGCGCTCATCTTCTTGCTAGCAGCTTCTGCGGCAAGTTTGTCCGGAGTCGCTTCCCGATCCAGCGGGTTGTTCTTTCCCTTCCCAGCTGCTACAATACGAAAGCCCATCGCTTTGGCAAAGTCATAAAGCTCCTTCGCGGCTCCTGGCTCATCCCCTGCCGATACAGTATACACAACCCCGGCGCTATCAGCAAGCCGTCTGAGCAAATAGCCAACAGTGACATCAGTCTCCACGTTTAGCATAATGATATGCTTCTTATTGAGGATCGCGCTAAACGCGACCTTCGCTCCCACCTCTGGCACGCCTGATGCCTCGACAACCGCTTCGACGGTAGACAGCCTGGTGAGCAGCACAGCATCATCACTTGCCACCCTCTTCCCCTGCTGCAGGGCTTTTTCGGCTGCTGCTGCATCCTTGGCAACCACAATATCCTCGGCGGATACGCCAGCGTCTTTGTAGGCCAACACCACACGGTCGAGGATAATGTCAGCAACTGCCACGACCTGAATGCCCTGCATCATCTGTTCAATCTGTATAATCATCCCTCTGCCCATCTGGCCCGCGCCTACCAGAGCGAGGCGAATCGGGTTGCCAGTTTCGTGCCTCTGGCGCAAGCCGTCATTCAATCTGCTCATATTTTTCTCCCTTTTTTGACATTACCATTTCATCAACTATTCGAATGGTCATTCCTACTTCTATCGGGGGCAAAGCCTTGTCTTCGACACAAACATCTCCTGGTAATTCTGCGCTGCTCTTACCATTGCATTTCATGATTAGGTGTCCCAATTCACGAATGTTATCATTGGCAACATTTCCCACCGCTGTCACACGGTACTGTTCATTGCCAATGAGAATATAGTCACCCGGGCAGACCTCTTCAAAGAAATCGCTTGGTTCGTGCAGAATAGAGAATTCCGCCAGCTCTGGTGGCGCTCCATATTTAAAGAAAACCAGAATCCTGGCAGCAATAAACTCTGCTACTAGAGGACCGATCTCCACTACGTGCATCTCATACTTGGTACGCAAAGTATCATCCACCTTTTGGAATGTTACAACATCCTTACAAACATTCAGCTACTCCTGACCACAACGGTGCTCACACGTAATGAAGGCCTTGACAAATCTTGATACCACCTACAAATGCCAGCTAGTCACGGCAGCAATAGTGCGTATCCACCCCTTAGCACTAAGAGGAGCCTTGGTCAACCCAGTACTACCACCTAAGCACTAACAGGGGCCTAGAGGGCGACAAAATCCCTCTAGGCCCCCTGTCTCGCGCAAATACCCAATTGTCGCTTAATGCTATACTATGTAGATTGCACTATGGGCTTTCTCGTGCAACCCGTGACTATTCTTCGATCACGGTGATGTCTTCAGATCTAACTCCGGACACAAAGAGGTCAGGCGTAATGAACTTGAACAGGGGTCCGGATGGCTTCGTTCCAATAATGTCCACAGTAGGCACTTTCTTCATCGGATACACGCCTACCCTGGCAGTTCCTCCACAATCTATCACTGCGCAGGCAATTTGCTCGAAGGGAGCCCTAGAGCGGAACCCGTCAAACGGCGTGCCCCCACTAAGCTCCGCAATGCGTTGTGCTATTGGGTGGATGCCACCACCCGTGACCGAATAGATCAGATCCTTTCCGGGCTTGGGCTCGATAATTAGCGGCCCACCCCAGCCAGCGGGGCCATGAACGATCTTGACCTTGCGATACTTCTTTTCAGACATAACGATTGTAACCTCCTGCTTATTCATTCAGCAGGGGCTGCTGTGTCAGCCCCTGCTGCTTTGACAACCTCTTAGCGGTACATCCCGATACTGGCCAGCCAGCCTATAATCACAGTGATGGGGGCGGTGATGAACCGAGAGAACAATACCGCCGGAACACCGACCTCCACAGTCTCGGGCTCAGCTTCACCCAGCGATAGACCAACCGGGATAAAGTCGCAGCCCACCTGTGGGTTGATTGCCCACAGCGCAGGCAGTGCGTACTGCGGCGGGATGTTACCTCGTCCAATCTCCACACCAAGCAACGTGCCGATAATCTGGGCAATAACCGCGCCGGGACCAAGCAACGGGGAGAGCACGGGCAGACCCACGATCAAGGACATAAAGATTAGCCCTGGCACGCTTGACGCCAATGGCGATAGCGTATTGGCAATGATGTTGCCAATTCCTGTCTTCAGGATGATACCAATCACCATGGCGATAAAGGCCATAAACGGTAGGATGTTGGTAACAATCTGGTCAACCGAGTCGCGCCCCGCCTGGTAGAGTATCCCTACTACCTTACCAGCGCCTCGGCCGATCTTCTCTAGTAAGCTAGTGATCGCTTTCATTAGTATCCTCCTTACTCTGCCCTAGCTCTGCGAGCCCACAGGATGGCTGATATCCTCTCCGTAACAATGCCGCGGATCAAGATCACAACCAAGCCTGTAAGAGCATAGCGGATGGCAAGGTCACCCAGATTCAGACCCAAATCTTGAACGCCCTTGGCGATGCCTAACCAGACGAACAGCTCGCCCGGGTTAATGTGCGGGAACAAACCCAGTGGCGGATGAACGTACGATACTGCAGCGTCATAGAAAGCTGGCTTATACTTCTCGGGCAAAAACTTGCCCATAGTATAGGCCATGGGGTTGGTGAAGAAGAAACAGGCGAGAAAAGGCAGAACAACGTAGCGCAAAGGATAGTACAGCGCGCCCTCACCTGCCGCTTTCTTGGCCACACCCTCAACCCTCTGAGGCCCCACCAAGGCAACGAAAGCGTTGACCGCTGTCATCAGCACAACCAGTAGAGGTACAATGCCAGTGACGAGGCTTACGAACACCTTGCCACCCTCCTGGAATAGGCCGATGAAACCAGTAGCAAGATTGGCTAGAAACTCCATTGCTGTCCTCCTTATCGTTATGATGAATCTAGTAGTGTCACGCAACTGCTCAAAAACTACGTCCCGCACCGAACTCTTATTGTTTGTCTTAAACAACCACCTCCTTTCTAGCCTCTTTGGGAGCTACGCCACTATCTGCCTGTTCTACTCCCAACTGTGGGGCGCCCTCATTCCTGTTCATCTCGCCCTCAAGTGAATCAGTGGCGGCATGCTCCCTAACCAATGCCTCCGCAGCCATCCTGAAAGCGCTATATAACTTGGGGGACAAACCTGCTACGGGGCCGGAAAACAGGTCACTGAGTGTATAGCCGACCAACGAATCCACTGGCCGCAACTGAGCGAAAACAGTAAAACCGGTGAGTTTTTCCGCACGAACAATACGATCCTGTTCATCTACGGCCAATACGGCATAGGCTTTCGTGCGATAAATGCTGCCTGATACCCCTACTGCACAACGTCCCAAAGTCCTCAGTTGCTGTATCCTGCCGTAGAAACGCCTCGCTTGCCAAAAAGAACCCACCCCTTGCAAAGTCCAGGCCACAACCAAGAGAGCTAAAAATACGCCCATTGAATGGCTCAAGTGTCCTCACATTTGTGCAAATATTTCACATTTGATTTCATTATAGCACAGAATCATCAATTTGTCAATACGTCGCGTACAAGTAACTGTTCAGATTTGAGGTAAGAAATTTCAGCTTCGAGGTTAAGGGCCTTGAGCAAGCATACTGAAGCACTGCGTAAGGGGATTGAGCCCACGTGCTTTCCACGTTTCAAAGAGACTGGCCA
>JACIWW010000032.1 GCA_014360905.1 Chloroflexota bacterium | reverse complement strand
ATTCCGGCTCAAAACCCCTCTGCTTCGCCGTCTTCAGCATCGCTTGAAAGTGTTCGTTCTTGCTCTGCCCGCCTTGCGGCTGGTCGTAAACCCGAAAGTCGCAAGGGATGAGCGCTTTCCCGTCCGTCCAAAGCAGAGTCAAAAGAGCGATGCCTTTGACGACCCTTAGGTGTTCGCCACTCCAGTGATAGGTCACCAGTTCCATCTTCTTGGCATAGGGCTTGTCCAAGGTGGTGTCGTCCAAGACCAAAAGCCCCCCTCTTTTTGTCTACGAACGCCTTCGCTTCCTGCCACAACGTCTCTGTGTCTAAAGGCTGTCTTGAAAGCAGTCGGGTAAAGGCATCGTGAGCGGGGGCTTTTTGCCCTGCGGGCTGGCATCTCGCCGCTTCCGTGCAGGTGAAGATCTTCTGGGCAGCGATGAGGAAGTGGATGTAGTCCAAGTCATCGCCTTTGGGTGGGTTCATCTTCATCGCCTCCTCTTGACAGGCTGCGTCTTTATATTAGTATTGTGTTGCAAGAAGGGGTTCGCAGTCAACTGCGTAACTCCTAACCTTTAACGTTTCCGAATACATTGGTGCGCTTGGGAATGGGCAGTTACCCGTTGCTCTATCGCTGGAACTATCGGAGCGTATGCAAATGGCCGGATGGCTCTATTGGAGGGTTTACGAGACGAGGTTCAAGAAAAGTGCTTTTCGGGAAAGGTTTGGCAAAGAATTTGATCAAGTCTATGGCGGGTACATCCGACTCATGCCCCTCATGGGGCTGTTGAGGGATTCAGAAGATGAGGTTGTGCTCACCGATCGTGGAGCGTATTGGTTGCATGTACTGCAAGATCTGTTCTCGCTTGACTATGTCGGCAAACTGTGGGGCCAATCGGAGCATGTTCCTTGGCCTGCCAAAGTGGTTCTGTAAGAATTTGGCATCGTAAGTGCCAAAGGGTGGCTTCATGAAAATCCCGCGCCATCGCGTTGTCCTGGCCTTTCTGCTGTTCAACTTAATGGCGGGCATCCTCTTCGTCGGTGGGGCATTGTTGGTCTCGTTCATGCGCTCTTTTGGCACCACCCCTGCTCAATTGGGCGTGGTACTGAGTGCAGGGTGGGCGGCCAGTGTCCTAGGCGCCTTGGTGGGCGGGTATTTGACCGACAGCATTGGCTCGCGTCGTTCCATTCTGCTCTTTGTCATCTTGGTCACTATCTTTTTGCTGGGTCAGGCCTTGTCTCGCCACTGGTTACAGGCTGGAGCCTGTTACGTCTTAGGGATGGGCGCACAGGCCGCTATTTCCCCAGCAGGGATGGCACTGCTGAAAAGAGCGGTGGGCGACGAAATGAGCAGTTCCTTGGGTTTCCTGAACACAGCTTTCTGTGCTGCTGCCGTGCCCGGGGCAGCGATAACAGCATGGGTGGTGGGAAAGTGGGGCTGGCCGCTTTTGTTCATGGGCAAATGCGGTCTTTATCTGGTCTCCTTGCTTATTCTTTTCCTGATGTTACCAGAAGTGCAGGCTGGGAGCCATGTGCCAGAGGAAAAAGTGCATTGGCGGGATGCCCTACGCCACCCGGCACTACTGTGGATCTGTGCCAGCGTCTTTGTGCTGCCTCTGGGGGCTTACTGTGGCAGTTACTATCCTTACTATGTTCAGGAGCATTTTGGAACAGAGGTACAGAAGTTGGCTTGGTTCGACTCCATCTACAACGCCATGTGGCTGCTTTCCAACTGGCCTGCCGGGATGCTTGCCGACCGCGCTGGAGCTGGCTATATCGCAATGGCAGGCTACACATTGATGGGACTGGCTTGGCTTCTTTTCCCCTTTGTCTCTTCGCTTTTCTTCCTCTATTTATTCTACGCTATGTACTGCTTGGGCAACTCGATGGGGTTTTATGCCACTGTCTTTGCCCAGGATGTAGTTCCCATGCAGGTCAAAGGACGGGCAGTCGGGCTGTTCAATGCTGCGATGCATCTGGGAAGTGCTATGGGAGATGGAGTAGGAGGCTTGCTGTGGCAGGGATTGGGGGCACGTTTCTCCTTTGCTCTGGGTGCTGGAGCTAACTTTCTGAGCAGTTTTTTGCTCGTGATCGCAAGAAGCAGAAAGCGGAGAACAGCATGAGACAGCGCATACTCCAGTTGGCATGCCCTTTTGCTTGACATAAGGGTTGCTATATAGTAGGAAGGAAGTGGTGTTGCGCTGCATATCTCAAAACCCCCGAGGAGCTATCTAAAGAGGCACAGGATCACCGTGGCAAGACCACCGTAGCCGAGCGGTTGTTTTTCTTGTATTTTCACGAGACCTATCACGTGGGTCAGACCGAGTTGCTAAGGCAACTGGCGGGGACGAACGACAAGGTAATATAAACGCGTCCTCGGACTTTTCGCCCTGTTGCCTCTCACATAGAGACACTTTCGTAGTTGTTTCAATTCCCCGGCGTGCTCAGAATGCGGGGATTCGTTGCGGAAGTAATTCAGGATTTGCCCATACCGGTTCAGCGCCACGCCAGCAACGACAAGTTCAGTATAAAGTAAGACCCACTGAAAATAGAATCCCGCTCCTCCAGATGTCTAGCTGCCATGGGCGGAGTTCTTTTGCCAATCCCATGTAGTGAAAGGCTAGCGAAAACCCGATCAGGGAATCAACGCTTACATGAACCGACGAAAATATCAAGGGCTTGAGCAGCAGCAAGGGCAGAGTGAAAACGGGCAAGAAATAAGGGGCTAGGGAGATCAGCGCATTACGCCTACTAGGTATGTAGCCTACTACACCTGATGCTGTTGAATCTTCTGCACCTACCACGAACGCTTTTACATTGCGTAGGAGCAGCGTACTGAATAGGCATGCCCCAGTTCGTGTTCAAAAACTTTGATAAAGGCAATCCTATCCCGTAGTATTAATGGGTAGAGCACCAGGTGGCATAGGAACCCGTAAAAAACCATTCTGAAGCAAAAACTGCGCGTTGGCAGCAAAGAACGAGCGGGCTTCATCTGCCAAAACGTATATCGCCGGTGCTAACAAGAGCAGTATGCCAAGCCTGAATAGCCTTCTTACCATTTGTTTTCCCTGGTGATGAGGTGCGGATACAGCGGTGAAATTATTGTACCACGAGGAGCAAGCACAAGCAAGGGCGCAGTGTCCAGGCTCCAGTTTGCTTGACGATGCCCTACGCGCGATTGCGCGAAGGCAAAGGTCTGTGTATAATCTCGCCTGTGTTGATGATGAAGAAACAATGGAAGCCTCTGTGTTCGTTCGTTTGCTTCGCGGTGCTTTTCCTGGCATCAAGTTGCCAAAGGCTGTCGGTTTTCGTTCGTCCTACCCCGACTCCTTTTTCTACGGCCACGCCTGTGCTCTCTCCAGCCTGGCTGGATGTGGATGCGTATCGAGCGGCAATGTTGCCTACCACTGCAGACGATGTGACATTGATCGAATCCCCCACCTTCTACTACATCCGTGCGCAGGTAGACTGGGTTGGTGAGGAGCCACAGGTTTCTGTTTTTCAAGTTACGCATTACACAAACAGGACGGGCGAACCTCTGGATAGGCTTTACTTCCGCCTATGGCCTAACAAGCCAAGTTACGGTAGCATGCTGACCTTCCAGCGGGTGATGGTGCAAGGGGATGAACCTGAACTCGAATACAAGGCAGACAATACTGCGGTGGGTGTAATCTTGCCCCATCCTTTGCAGCCCAGCCAGTCCATAGAGGTGCACATGGAGTACCAAGTCACCGTGCCGGTTGGGAATGCACGCGGTTACGGCACGTTTAATTACCAAGATGGCGTTCTTCTCTTGTCCAATTTCTATGCCATGGTAGCCGTTTACGAACCGACAGGGTGGAACCTATCGCTGGCACCGGATTATGGCGACCCGGTGTACGCTGAGACAAGTTTCTTCACGATGGAACTGACTGTGCCGCAGGGCATGGTGGTCGTCACTTCGGGCTCCACAACCGAAAAGCGCGATAACGGCGACGGTACGACAACCTGGACCTGCCTCAGTGGCCCGATGCGTGATTTCATGGTGGTGGCAAGTGATCGCTTTGAGTCTTCCTCTTGTGCTGTAGGCTACATTCGCCTGAACTCGTATTACTTGCCAGAGCACAAAGAGGCGGGAGAAGAGATACTGGAGTATGCCCGCAATGGCCTGCGTGCCTATCAGCAGAGTTTTGGCCCCTATCCTTTTGCCGAATTCGATGTCGTGGAGGCGCCCATCTATGCCGGCGGGATGGAGTATCCAGGTCTGATCATGATTGGACAGCAATACTATGACCAAGGCGGCGAGTACTTCGAGTTCATTCTCGCGCACGAAGTGGCGCATCAGTGGTGGTACAGCGTGGTAGGGAATGACCAGGTAAACGTGCCATGGCTGGACGAAAGCTTGACCAATTTTTCTACCGTCTACTACTACGAGCATGCCTACGACCGCACTCGAGCGGATTTGGCCTTTCAGAATTTCATCGCTCGTCGCTATGAGCAGATCAAGGGAACGAGTCAGGACCTGCCAGTTGACCAGCCGGTGTTTGCCTTCGATCCTCAGGAGTACAGTCTTATCGTCTATGGCAAGGGGGCAGTATTCTTCTACGAATTGCGCAAAGCATTGGGTGATGGGGTATTCCTGGATGTCCTGCGCACCTACTATCAAGACCGCAAGTACAAGCTGGCTACGCCGGATGATTTTCTGCGCGTGGCGGAGCAAGTTTCTGGCCAGGAACTGGACGATTTCTATGCCCGCTGGATTTTAGAGTGAGAGACTTCTCTTCCCTAACCTTTTCTCCAAGTGTGCAACAGCGGTCAAGACGCCAGCAGGAGGACGGAATGCCTGACCAAAGGCATGCCAGGTGATAAACTCGATGATTACACCGGCTTCGTCTACTGTGTCCATGTAGGCAAAGTCCACTTTCACCGGGCCTATGCTGAGTTGACCCCTCACCCATAGTGGGTAACCGGCTTGAACGAGTTCCGCCGCCCATTTGTCCACATCCCGCACCAGAAAACCCAAGTGCTGTACTGTAACCCTTCCTTGAGGGTCCAGACTTTGCTGGTAGAAATCCGAGCCTGATGTCGGCTCCAGCAATTCCAATTCCAGTCCTTGGTAATAGCCTAGCCCCATTTTCCCTCGGACGCTCAGTTTCTGCCCCCGTTCATGCCAATATACAGGTGCTCCTGTGGCAATGAAAAACGGCCCAATGCCGTGCGCTTCCAGGTTGCTGGCGCTGTCCTCCACATTAGGAACGACCAGACCAAGTTGATAGATCGCGTGCAGTCCATAGCGCTCCTTGAACTCACGAGCCAGGCTATTTGCTGCTGTAGCAAAATTTTCACTGTGCAACAGATCTTCGAGCAATACCATACGCTCACCTCACTGTGCGCATTCACACTAATCCTGACCGAGTCTTATCTCGAGTGTTCCTTGAGCCCACTGATGCAGCATTATGGATGAAAACGGCACGTCCAACAAATGCTATTAGCGGCAGAAACCTTTTGACAAGCAATACTTTCCCTACTATACTGCTTGTTACATCCAGTGCACGGAAGGAGGCCCGATGAGGGGATTGAAAGCGGTGAAATGTCCTGACCATCGCAGGTATAGAGGCGGGGGATAGGTTGCCCCGGTTCAAAAGCGCTGCTGATCAGGACAAGGGGTACGGCAGGACTGACCTCGCGTGGTTTTGTTGGTGTAGCAGTAGGGACCGGGCTAGGGCCACAGGCACCTAGCACCAAAGCAAACAAGGTGATGTACAAGAGCGGAGAAAGCCATCTCTTCCTTATCTCTCACCTCCTCTATTTCTCGATAAGCGCAGACCCATGTGCGCATGGCTCAGACTAACTCCTTACGATAAGTAGTGCTACGCGATACCTCGACAAATCCGACTGATTCATAAAGCCGCATGGCTTGGTTGGGGTTATCCGCATCCACACCAAGGGCAGCAGCGCTATACCCCTCTTCGCGGATGCGGTGCATACCAGCCAGCAGAAGCGCGCGCCCAATGCCACGCCTGCGGTATGCAGGGCGCACAGCTAGGTCGTCAATCATGGGTGGATTCTTCTGTGGAACATCGGGTTCTGCCTGAGGAAAAAGAACGAGGCAGAGCCCCACGATTCTTCCAGATGCATCCACTGCCAGCAGATTGTTTTGTGCGCAGAAATTCAGTGAATTCTGCCAATGTCTGACATGGTCCAAGGTAACTGGGAAGTATCCCCAGTGGTCGGCAAAGCCGTCATTGTACGCGGCGACAAACTCTTCCGCGTCCTGGTCGACGATATAGGTGCGCATGGAGATGCCCTCTGGGAAAACAGGCTCCGGGAGGCGCGCTAAATCATGGCATTCCATGTAGAAGAAGTAGCGCACGGGTTGTAACCCCAGGGAGAGCGCCAATTCCTTAGCTCCTGCCACCTGATGACGCACGTTCATGTCCAGAAACAGTGGCTTATCCCGTTTGAAGGTTCTAGCGCGCCTTTCAGCGTTTTGCATTAAGGCGGTTCCGATACCCTGCCGCCGCCATCGTGGGTGCACAATGCCGTTGACGTGCATGCAGTCAAGGGAATTTTCTGGCCTAAGGGAGATTCTCACGTAGCCTACGAGTCGTCCCTCTATCTCGGCCAGGAAGAGATTCTCAGTTGGATTGATGCCTGGCTCTGCTAACTGATGCGCCAGTGTATAGGCAGTGGTGGCATAGCCAGCATGGTCTACCTTATCGGCGTCATTGATCAGTTGGGTCAGCGCCCATAGGTCATCGGGGCGATAATTACGAATCGTCCACTCAGCCATTGCCCTTGTCCTTACAGCATGCTTTGGCCTCCACCGTTTGAAGGAGGTCTTCTAATTCTTTTAACGCAGCGTCGCGTGTCGTGAATTGGATAGCGTGCATGCCCAACGCTGCTGCTGCTTCCACATTCTCCCGTATATCGTCAATGAACACTGCTTCCTGTGGGGCAACCTGCAACTGGTTCAGTGTGAAGCGGTAGATGGCCGGGTCTGGCTTCATCATCTTCACCAATGCGGAGATGACGATTACGTCAAAGCAATCCGCGATATGCCACTCGTTGTGAATCATCGCTTCCAGCCGGGCGGGAGCGTTGCTGAGCAAAGCGGTCTTGTAACGTCCGCGCATACTTCGGATGTAGTTGACCAGCTCCATATCCAACACATCGCCAGCGAACATCTCGCGACGGAACTCGGCTATTTCCTCATTGTTAAGTCCTAATTGCGGCGCAATGCGCTGCCAGCGTTCTTCGGGAGTAATGATGCCTAGTTGAACCAAGCGGTCTTCCTCACTCTCGAAAACGAGCTTGTAGAGTTGTTCCAAGGACAGACCGAGCTTGGCAGCCAATCGCTGGCGAGGCTCTAATGATTCGGTGCGAAGCAGCACCCCTCCCATGTCAAAGATGAGCGCTTTGATGGATTGTGTCAATTGCGATAATCCTCCTTGTGCAGGCATGTTGTCATCAGCATAGTGCGGCCTCCAAATCGTGCTGCATAATTCACTATACCAGAGGCAAATTGCCCTGTCAAATTGCCTCGCTTTCAGAGCCAAAGAGCGTGCGTTTTGCGTTTTCTTTTTATCTTCTTATGATTACCGTCGTGATGAGGTTTTTGTGCCTGGCGCGGTGATGACGAATGTCCAGGGTAATCTCGCATTGCGAAAGGAGGAGACCATGACTGAGACAACTGCGATCCAAATCCCGGCTGATGATTTGAAGCGGCAATATCAACAGATCAAGGATGAGATACGGGCTGCGATAGATGCCGTGCTTCCCACCGGAAAATACACTTTGGGTCCATTTCTGGAGGCTTTTGAGCGCGAGTTCGCTCAGTACTGTGGGACCAAGTACTGTGTGGGTATCTCCAATGGCACAGAGGCATTGCACCTGGCTTTGGCTGCCTGCGGCATCGGTTCTGGAGATGAAGTCATCACGGTAGCGAACACCTATGTGGCCACAGCGTTCGCCATTTCTTATGTGGGTGCCACGCCAGTCTTTGTGGACATAGATCCAGTCTCTTATAACATGGATGTGTCGAAGGTGGAGCAAGCGATTACGCCTCGCACCAAGGCCGTCATACCTGTGCACCTTTATGGACAGCCAGTGGATATGGATCCCCTGCTGGAGATTGCGCGCAAGCACAAGTTATGGGTGATCGAGGATGCGGCGCACAGCCACGGCGCCACGTATAAGGGGCGCAAGACGGGCTCCTTGGGCGATATCGGTTGTTTCAGTTTCTATCCCGCGAAGAACCTGGGCTGCTACGGCGATGGCGGTGGCATCACGCTGAACGATGACGAACTGTATGACAAGATCAAAGTGCTGCGCTACATGGGGCAGCACGTCAAGCATGTCCATGAGGTGATCGGCTTTCAGCAGCGACTCGACCCCATACAGGCAGCGATCCTCAGCGTGAAACTGCGCCACCTGGATGAATGGAACCGCAAGCGCCAGCAATGGGCAGCACTGTATGATGAACTGCTAGCTGATTTGCCCGTGGTAACTCCCAAGGTCAGCGATTTCGGCACGCATGTCTATTACATGTATACCATTCGCACGCCGCAGCGTGATCAATTGATGGAGTATCTGGCGCAACAAGGCATTGGTACGCAGATCATCTATGGCACGCCAGTGCCCATGCAACCGGCGTACCGCTTCCTTGGCTACAAGGAAAGCGATATCCCCATTGCTGCGCAGTATGCGAAAGAGTATTTATGCTTGCCCATGTTCCCCGAACTGACTGAAGAGGAAGTAAGCCGAGTGGCCGCTGCCATCCGTAGTTTCTTCGAGGGCTGAGTTCGTCGTTTTGTCGTCGAAGCGGGGCAGCCTAACGGTCAACGGACCACGGGACAAAGAACCCAGCGATTTCTGCTTCGCTGAAGGTGGTGCACCTCGTTGACTTTTCATTCCTGCTGAGAGAAAGGAGAGCCATGACAACGCGGACAAAACTTGTCGTCTGGGGTGGAAGTGCCATTGCCACACCAGAGTTAGTGGATGCATTGCGGAACTCTCTGCAGCCTGGAGAGGCCATGGATGTGGTGCTGGTCGGACGCACGGCTGAAAAGCTCCAGTTGGTAGGCGAGTTGTGCTGTAAACTGGCTGTGTCCTGCCAGGCAGATCTACGCGTGTCTTACACGACAGACTTAGAGGCGGCTCTGGAGGGTGCCGACTATATCCTGAACCAGGTCCGCGTGGGAGGGCTGCAGGGGCGCGCTTTTGATGAATCGTTTCCCCGTGCCTTGGGCTTGCCCGGCGAGGAGACGGTAGGGCCAGGCGGGTTTTCCAGCGCATTGCGCACCATCCCCGCAGTGCTGAAACTAGTTCGTGTTGCAGAAAAACTAGCTCCTCGGGCACTGATCCTCAACCTGACCAATCCCAGCAGCCTGGTGCAGTATGCCATCCGATGCTACAGCGCCATGCCTGTCCTCGGTACCTGCGATGCACCTGTTTCGTTGACGCAGATGATCGCCAAGGTTTTGGAATTGCCCGACGCGGAATTGGAATTCGATTACGTAGGAATGCATCATGCTGGCTGGGTAACGGGTGTGCGCCATCGAGGCCGCGATGTCATGCCTCTGGTTTTGGAACGGGCTGATCGGCTGACAAAGCTGGAGATAGACCCACAACTCATTCGCGCCATTGGTGCGGTTCCTTCACCATATTTCCGCTATTACTTCCATCCAGATCGCATGCTGGCCAAGACCGTAGGGCGGCCAACACGGGCAGAAGAGTTGATGACTATTCAGACTGCTATGGAGACACTATATGCCCGACCGGATGCCCATGAGCGGCCAGATATCTATAGCAGGCGTGGGGCTAACTGGTACAAGATGATCGTGGTACCGGTGCTGCTGAGCTTGATGCGCGACAGTCGTCAGGTTTTCATCGTCGACATAGACAACAATGGCACGATTCCCTGGCTTCCTCCTGAGGGCATCATCGAAGTACCGTGTATCGTAGGCGCCTCTGGTGCCCATGCGCTCACGGTTGGGGCGGTGCCCCTTGACGTGCAAGCTTTCCTGCAGCGCAACTGCGCCTACGAGATGCTAGCGGTGCAGGCGATTGTGGAAGGCTCGTACGAGAAGGCATTGCGTGCTTTGCTGCTGAATCCCTTGATCCGCGATGCAGGCCAAGCACGGGCTGTGCTGGAGAAGGTATGGCCGGATGCCCCCAAACCCCACTTCGTGATCGAGCGCAAGCCTTCAGCCGCAGAGGAACCACTGTTGTTTCCCACGCTTGTCTTCGGCAGGCGCTTGTTGGAGAAAATGCCACTCGAAGGCTTGTCGTATCTGGTGGTAACGATGGAAGAACCGTGGCAGTTGGCGGCAAAGCACATGCCACAACCGCCAGAGGCGGTGCTCTTTGTGCGCGATATGGAATGGGATACGGTGGAGGCTGCTGAGCGTGCCCTGCCAACGGTACAGCGCATCGTGGGCATCGGCGGAGGCTCGGCTCTGGATATGGCGAAGTATGTGGCTTGGAAGCGCAACCAGCCTTGTTATCTGGTGCCTTCGATTACTTCGGTGGATGCCTTTGTCACCAAGAGCGTGGCCGTCCGGGAACAAGGCAACGTGCGTTACATCGGCTTTGTTATTCCAGAGAAGGTCTATGTAGATTATGAGCTCATTCGCCAGGGCCCAGCGCGCTTGAACCGTGCTGGTGCAGGGGATATTATCTGCGCTCACACTGCCCTGTGGGATTGGGCGCTGGCTCACGACCAGCGCGATGAAGCATACGACGAGCAAATTGCGGCACAGATGCAGAGCTGGCTGAACAGGTTGGAGGATGAGGCCACAGAGGTCCGCAGGGTTACGAATAAGGGCATCCGCTTCATCGTGGAGGCATTCGCCGAGATTAGTAAACTTTGCCGGCGCTTTGGCTCCAGCCGGCCGCAGGAAGCCTCGGAGCATATTTTTGCCTACAATGTGGAATCCATCACACGGCGCCACTTCATCCATGGCGAATTGGTTGCGCTGGGCACGTTGGTGATGGCCGTCCTGCAGGAAAATAACGCGGATTGGGTGCAGCGACAACTGGAACGATTGGGTATTCTGTACCAGCCAGCCGATTTGGGCATTACGCGTGAGGAGTTTGAGCAAGCGTTGCGCACCCTGCCTGCTTATGCACGAGCCACCAACCGGCGCTTTTCCGTTGTCCATGTGCGGCCGATTGACGAGGCGTTTGTGCAGCAAATGAGCAAGCGATTGCGCTTTCCATAAGGATTCGCTCTTCACGTTTAGGAAAGGAATGAATGAAGGCAGCATTATTGACCGCTTTGGAGCGATTGGAGGTATGTGAGGTCGAGACTCCTACTGCAGGCCCTGGCGATGTTGTGGTGCAGGTGAAGGCCTGTGGCGTGTGTGGCTCCGACCTCCGCACTTTTCGTTATGGCCATGCGCATGTGACGTTCCCCGCCATACTTGGCCACGAGTTTGCGGGCATGGTCACGGAAGTGGGGGAGGGAGTACAAGGCTTGCGTCCTGGGGACCATGTAGTAACCAGCCCAGCGGTGCCCTGTGGCTACTGTCTGGAATGCAT
This sequence comes from Chloroflexota bacterium, assembly GCA_014360905.1. Taxonomy (NCBI): domain Bacteria; kingdom Bacillati; phylum Chloroflexota; species Chloroflexota bacterium. The sequence continues at coordinate 19,252 of JACIWW010000032.1, read as the reverse complement.
TGCAGGACGATACAATCGCTGCGACAACCTGCTCGCCATAGGCGAAGACCTACCGGGTGGCTTTGCGCAGTATGTCCGCCTGCCAGCGCAGACCGTGTCGCGTGGCGGGGTATTGCCTATGCCGCCTGCGCTGTCGTTTGAAGCGGCAACTCTAATAGAACCTCTCTCCTGTGTGCTCAATGGGCAGGACTTGGTCAATGTGGGTGTTGGGGACACGGTGGTGGTCATTGGACTGGGCACGATAGGCTGCATGCATGTGGTCATGGCGCGCCTGCGCGGCGCTCGGTGCATGATAGGAGTGGAGAAATCTCTTACACGGCTGGAAGTGGCGCAGCGTTTTCATGCTGACCTTTATATCCATTCGGAGGAGCAAGATCCGGTGGCTGTGGTTCTGGAAGCGACCAGTGGTCGCGGAGCGGAAGTGGTCATTGTTGCATGCCCCAGTCACGAGGCGCAGCAACAAGCGCTGGCTATGGCGGCAAAAGGCGGGAGGGTCAGCCTGTTTGGTGGGTTGCCGAAAGACAGCCCAGAAGCACTGCTAAACACGAACCTCATCCACTATCGCGAAATCATGGTTGTCGGCGCCTTCGGAGCCACCTTTCCTACGTTGCGCAAAGCGGCCGAACTGACTGCCAATGGGGCCATCCCTGTGGACTTGTTCATTTCGGGTCGCTTCCCGTTGGAAAGGATCTCGGAAGCCTTTGATGTGGCTGCCCAGGCGCATAGCCTGCGCGTGATCGTCCTCCCTTGAGCAGGGAATGCTGGTATATATAAATCGCATTGAAGCATCATCTAAGAAGGGGAGAAAAACGGTAATCATGGCAGAATGTTATCTGGTTGGGATTGATGTCGGGACACAGGGCTCGAAAGGGGTTTTGGTTTCACCAGATGGGCAGGTTTTGGCACAGCACTTTTGCGAGCACGAAGTGCTGCACCCGCGTCCTGATTGGGCGGAACACGATGCCGAACGTCACTGGTGGCAGGATCTGGTGCACATCTCCCGGGCGCTTCTGGCTCAATCCGCTGTATCACCGCACAAAATTGGAGCGGTATGTGTGAGCGGGCTAATACCCGATCTCTTACCTACCGATGGGCAAGGGCATCCCTTGCGCCATGCCATCCTCTACTCGGATAATCGCGCCGTAAAGGAGATTGACGAAGTCAATGCCAGATTGGGCTGTGCGTTGACCAGCGAGGAGATCACACCCAAACTCCTGTGGTTCATGCGCAATGAGCCGGACCTCTTTGCACGCACGCGTATGGTCTTCAATGCCCATTCCTACTTGGTCTACCGCTTGACCGGGGAATATACCATAGACTATTTGACCGCCAGCCTCTTTGGCGCCATCTACGATGCTGCCCAAGCGCGGTGGCGTGAGGACATCTGCGCGGAACTGGGCATTCCCATGGCGCTTTTGCCGCCCGCCCTTCCGCCAGCAGAAATCGCTGGCAAAGTTACCAGAGAGGCGGCGCAATGCACAGGATTAGCCGAGGACACGCCAGTGCTGGTGGGCTCAGGGGATGTCTATTTCTCTCTATTGGGTGCTGGCGTGCTGAATCAGGGCGATGTGATGATCTACTATGGCACGGCTGGTCTGACTACATTGTGCCTGGCAGGTTTGCAGGAGGTAGCTGAGTCTCCTTATCAGGGCGCAAGTGGCTTTCCTTTCCAATACCCGGCCTACATGCTCACTTCTGGGGAATTGGTACGCTGGTTTCGCGACCAGTTTGCGCCTTTCGAGGTAGCGGAAGCAGCATGCACAGGGGTTACTGCTTATTCGCTGCTGGATCGCATGGCCGAGCAAGTGCCTCCAGGGGCTCAAGGATTACTGTGTTTGCCCTACTTCCTTGGGCAGCGCTCGCCAGAGTTCGATCCGTATGCACGCGGCGTCTTCTTTGGTTGGAGCATGGCGCATACCCGAGCCCACATGTACCGCGCCATTCTGGAATCCTATGGCTATGGTATTCTGCATGGTTTGGAGAGCACCCTGCCTGGATGGCAGCATTTGATACGGCGTGTGGTGGCTACAGGAGGTGGGGCGGTCAGTCCGGTTTGGAAGCAGATTGTCAGCGACATCGTGGGCATCGCGCAAGAATACGTCGCTGGAGCGGATTCGCCGCTAGGTGACGCATTCCTAGCTGGCTATGCGTTGGGGCTGTTCAAGGACTTTAGCACCATCCGGGATCGCTGGCTCAGGGTTACAGATATCACTGTTCCCGACATGGCACGCCACGTGCAATACCAGCCTTACTACGAGATCTACCGCGACTTGCACCGTGACCTCAAGGAGCGCTTTCGCGCTGTAGCGGGGCTGGGATAAGGGTGCGGCAGCTCTAGCCGCACGTGGAGCAAAGCAGCGTCAGGTGCAAGCGAATGAGATATTGCTCACTTTCATGTACGTGCACAGCGTACCTGTTTTTCCGTTACTACCACGAATTGATCTGCTAATTGCCCTGCATAACCTTCGAGCAATCGCTGATGCATAACAACCATGAACTGAGCGGCGGGGCTACTCTGGTGTAACTCCCTTATCAAAAACCAAGACTACATAATAGAAGCAAACCTCCCGCAGGCTCTGAGCCTACGGGAGGTTTGTGGTGGCTACAACAACCCCGCGTTATGGAATGCCAAACCATACAGACCAATGACTGTCAGCACAATCGTGATGCCCATTATCACATAGTCTATCCGATTCAATTTCAATGGCCGCGTGGGCGTTGGTTTGCCGGTGCCAAAGGCGCGTATCTCCGTCGCAACGGTGATCTGTTCGGTAAGCATAGCTGCGCGCCGCATTAGCGGTTTCATCAGAGGCATGGCTTTGCGGATAATTTTTACCGGATTCCAGTAGCGCAGGTGCCAGCCACGCAAGCGTTGTGCGCTCAAGATATGATCTACAACGCGTTGCAACTGAGGGATTAGTTTGTATGCAATCGAAACCACAAAAATCACCGGACGGGGCACTTTTAGCATAAGAAGGGTGTCGGTCAGTTCGGCCATCGAAGTTGTATAGATAAAGACGAAGGCATAAGAAGCTACCACCAGAGTACGCAACTCTGCAGCTACTAGCCACATGATGCTGCCATAGGTCAATCCCACGCGCCCTGCCACGGGCAGAGTAACGAGCGCAATAGGTGTGGTTGCCCAGGTCTTGTCCAGGACTTTGAACAGGTCGGGGTTGGTCTGGCCAATAGCGGTCAGGGTTACGGGGTAGATGCTGGTAGCAATAGCCAGTGCCACTACCTTGAACCAGCCAAGCGGTAGTTTCGAAGCTCTGATCAACAGAATCGCCGGTATCACCAGCAACAGTTGATAGCGTGGATCCCACCACAGCCCGGCCAGCAGTCCAATACAGCCAAAAACGACTAACTTGGTTAAGGTTTGCACTCCTTTGTGGATTGGTGTATCGCGCGATTCGTACTCCAACCAATATGCCATTGCTCATGCCTCCCCCGGTTTCAGATTGTAGAGAAGGATATCTCGCATCTCCTCCACGGTCAATACATCACCAGGGAATCCCCTGTCCACCAGCCTTTGTCCCAATTGGGTGATTTGCGGCGGTTTGATGTCTGCTTCCAGTAACTTCTCCGGCTGAGAGAAAACTTCCCGCGTCGTTCCATCGGCGATGATCTCGCCCTGGTTCATGACGATCACGCGATCGCAATAGCGCGCTACTGTCTTCATTGTATGGGTGATGATAAGGATCGTGTGGCCGGCAGAGCGCAATTGCTCAATGCTGTCCATCATAACCTGTGACCCCCAGGTATCCAGACCCGTTGTTGGTTCGTCAATAAGCAGGATGCGTGGTTTCAGTGGGAGAATGCTGGCAATAGCCAGGAATGTCTTCAGGTCCTCAGGCAAGGACATAGTATAGTCCGATTCATGCCCCTTTAGGCGAAAGACCTCAATCGCCTCTTGAACCAACTTCTTGGTTTCTTCTTCGGGCATATCCATCATCATCGGGGCAAAGGCAACTTCTTCCCAGACGGTATCGGCGAAGATCTGGTCATCGGGATTCTGGAATACGTAGTTGATCATCTTGATGACCTGGCGCAAATCCATCTTGGGGATGTCTTTGCCCATAACCTGTACTACTGCATCTCGGTTCGTCGGCTTCAACAGTCCTACGAGATGGCGAGCCAGAGTTGTCTTGCCGGAGCCATTCTGTCCGATAATGCCCACGATCTCGCCTGAGCGCACGCTCATGGAAACGCCTTTGAGTGCGTGGATCTTGGGCATGTAGATGTGATGCAAGTTCTCTACGCGCACGATTTCTTCGCCGAACGTACGCTGCTGCTGGCGCTGACCGTAGTGAGGTGGCAATTGAATGCGGTCTATTCCCCTCTTGGCGAGCAGTTTCTCCATCTCGACAACTGCCTCATCCAGAGTGATGGGGATATGGTTCACAGGTATGCCTGCCTCGCGCAATCCCGCAAACAGGGAGCTTACCTGCGGTCGTCCAACGCCAATTTCATCCAGTATCGGATCGGCAAATAGCTCACGTGAACCATCGCGAAGGGCTTCGCCTTTGTGCAGGATAATGACACGGTCAACCTTTTCGGCTACGGTCTCAATGTCTGCGCCGGCCTCGGAAATGATCGTCAGTGTGTCAGCACTGCGACGCGCGACGTGCTCCATTATAGAGAGCACGCGTTCTTTGCCCACCGGGTCCAGCATAGCCACTGGTTCGTCCAAAGCCAGCACGCGTGGCATCATGGCCAGAGCGCCAGCAATGGCCAGGCTTTGTTGCTCTCCTCCGGACAAGTCGTTGGGGTTTCTTTCCTCAAATCCTTTTAGTTCAGCCTGCTCCAGGGCGTATTGCACGCGCTTCTCGATTTCTTCGAGGGGCAAACCAAGGTTAGCCGGACCGAAGGCGATGTCATCCCGTACTGTGAGTGAGAAGATCTGTACGTCCGGGTTCTCCAACACGATACCAACATAGCGTGCCATGTCGCCAATGGTCTGCTCCTTCACACGCAGCCCATTGACCACGACCTCGCCTTCGTAATCGCCTGAATCCACAAAGGGAATGATGCCGATCAAGGATTTGAGCAGGGTGGTCTTGCCGGCGCCAGCGCGGCCGATGAGGCCTACCACGCTTCCCCCCTCTATCTCCAGGTTGATGTCGGCAAGTGCTTTTCGCTTAAAACCTCGATACCGGAAGCTATAATCTTTCAATTCGATAAGAGCCATGAACAAACCTCATTTATTATAGAATTGAGCCGCCCTGTTGGCGCGGGGCGGCTCATGGGAGCGCATCGCCGTGCTAGGGCGATGGGCTGGGGCGGAGCACAAGGCGCATTGTACCATGCACCCGGTCAAGACCCAAGAACAGCGACTCTACGAGTGGACAGAGCGGGTCTCGTGTCCGGGTGGCTAGCTTTCCTCAGCTTCCACACGCCCTCTCGCCCAGGCTTGCCGTACAGCGTTCCCTGCCAGGTAGCCAATGGGTACAAAGGCGATAGCGCTCAGTACCCAGTAGGGCAAGAAGGGGAAGGCAGGTTGGGGCAGCACCCAGTCTCCAGCGATTCGCACTGCGGCAGCTTCCCAGGGGTTGCCAATGATATAGTCGCCCACCAGCCACGCGATCTGGTGCACTGGTTCCGAGATGATCCAGGCAGTGAGGAATGCGGGCCAGAAAGCACGTGTGCCACGGTTGTGCACGAAGCGGAAGAAGATGTAGCCAGCGAACGCCCAGATAGCGGCATCAAAGACAGAGTAGGGCAGGATGTTGACAAAGACCGAGGGTCCACCGGAAACCCAGAAGGGATGGATGAAGAGACGACCCAGCACTTGCCCTACCAATAGTCCAAAGAAAGAGATGACGCTACCAAACAGAGCGGCAGAAGCAGCAATGACCATTGCCTGAAAGTCCAAGCGGATGCCCTCGCTCAGCGCGGCCACAGCGAACAGAGCACCAATCACGCCAATGGCTACGTAGGTATAAGGTGCGCCAACCTTTACCTTCATGCCTTTGATGTAACGCCCGGGCATCACGTTCCACTCTGGCACCTGCGCGAACTTGTACATCCAGTAAACAGCAAAAGGAAAAGCTCCTACAAAGGCAAAGATCCACAGAAGCAAAACTCGCTGCGGAGACCCCGAAGGCCCCATGCCAGCTCCCCATGGCTGCATCACTAAGATAGCAACTGCGGTGATCACCAGTCCGGCGATCATGATCAGACGTAACGTGCGTTCGTTCACCTTTAGCCTCCTTTTGTTTTGGTAAGGTTCACTCTACTACCCACTAACTCGCCTTGTGCTCTGGCCCCTTGCTCCCCAGACTGGAAAGGCAATCCTGCCTGAATTTTTGGTATTATAAAATCATTTCAGCACTTCTGCAAGTGATTCATCAAATGCAGCGACCACTTTGTCCACCTGCTCTGCGGTGATGACCAGGGGTGGCTGAACGCGGAAAACGTTGCCGAGTGGCCCTGATGCAGAGATGATGACGCCGCGTTTCCACAGAGCCCACTTGATGCGGTTCATCTCTGCTCTGGGCACGGGTTGCTTGGTCTTCTGATCCAGCACTAGTTCCACGCCGCCCATCAGCCCTTTGAAACGGGCCTCACCGACATACTTAGCCATGCGCATGTTGAGGAACCCCTCGCGGAAGCGCTGTCCCATAGCCGCGGCATTCTCCCATAGTTTCTCCCTCAGCAAAACCTGCAATGCTGCCAGACCGGCGGCCGCAGCCAGGGCATTGCCGGAGTGGGTGGGGGTCGTGCCGGTGAAGAATTTTTGCGCCATTTCGTCGCTCATCATGACTACACCGGATGGAATTCCGCCTCCTACGTTCTTCGAGAGGACCAGCACGTCCGGGATCACATCGCGGTGCTGGAAGGCGAAGAACTTGCCTGTTCGCCCGAAAGCCGTCTGTATCTCGTCAAGCGCCAATAGCAATCCATGCTTGGTGCAGATCTCCCGCACGCGGGGCAACCAGTCATCGGGAGGGATAATACCGCCACGTCCCTGCACAGGTTCGACCAGCACTGCGCCTATTGAACCTTCGGACACGGTGCAGATGGCCTGGTCGAGGATGATGTTCTCAATTTCCTGTGCACAGCGCAATTCACAGGATGGATAAGAACGATCAAAAGGACAGCGATAGCAATAAGCATGGGGAGCGCGCAAAAAGCCGGTAGGCAAAGGTCCAAAACCCTTCTTGTAAGATGTAGCGCCTGTGCCGGCTAAGGCCCATCCAGATAGTCCGTGAAAGGCATTCTTGAGCACGATGATTTCGTATTTGCCGGTGTATTGGCGCACCAACTTGACCGCGGTGTCAATGGATTCTGTCCCACCGTTGGTGAAATAGCATTTGCTCAAATTGGGCGGAGTGATCTCCACAAGTTTTTCTGCTAGGGTGATCAGCGGTTCTGTAGTCTGCAGGATAGAGACCTGCATTACTTTCTCGACCTGCTCCTTAATAGCGGCAATGACCTCTGGATGGCAATGGCCTACGTTGACCGCAAAAAGGCCAGAGGAGCAGTCAATGTACTCTCGTCCATCTGGATCCCAAACCGTGGCACCTTTGGCATGGGCCACAACAGTTGGCTCTGCCTCGCTGGCCCAGGCGCGGACAATACACTTGGCATCTCTTTCTCTTAGTTCATCAGATTTCAGCATTGTTCACCTCGAGCAAGAAAAATTTCTCAAAATATGCAACTATTATAGCTGTGCGGTCTCAATCGTCAAATTTCATCGAAGAGGCTCAGCGTTATGGCACTTCTTGCAAAGCTTGCTCTACAGTGGCGCCTTCGTGGATCAAGCGCACCAGGGCTCTGGTCACAGCAGCGGGATTAGGATGCTGCCATACATTGCGCCCACAAAAGACGCCAGCTCCGCCACCTTGCAGCATATCCTGGGCGGCCTGTAGTGTATCGCGCACGGATTCGGTGCGAGCGCCTCCGGCGGTCAGCACTGGAACGGGACAGGCGGACGCGATACGTTGGAAAGCGTTCACCGAACCAGGGTAATGAGTTTTAATGAAATCGGCGCCGTATTCAGCAGCGATGCGGGCGGCTGTCGCCAGCGCCTCGGAGTCATGCCATTTGGAACGCGGAGGAAGTGCTTCAGCAGCCATAGGCACCTGCCAACGCTCGCATTCTGCGGCTACACGTGCCGTAGTTTGAATAGAATCAACCTCCACAGGGATGCCAAACCAGGTCATCACGATGACACCGTTTGCGCCAATGCGCAGAGCGTCCTCGACCGTGTACAGTTGTACCCAGCGCGTGTTTGCACCCCATTCTTCGGAAAAGAGCGTTGTTCCTCCATCCAAGCGTACGATCATGGCCACTTTTCCCTGCCATAGCGGACGGAAATGCTTAGCAATGCCGTAGGTAGTCATGATGGCATCCACCCCGCCCTCGATGACAGCAGATAAGGTCTTTTCTGGTTTTTCCCACCCCGCGACAAGTCCCAGGGCCATGGTGTGATCAATGGGCACAATAACTGCGTGTCCATCGCTGCGGAAAATAGACCGTAGACGTGGGTTCATGAAACCTCCTTGTGCATTGAGCTGGCAGAGGCAAGGACAAAATCCAAATAGTGGGCGGACGAGGTTCTATAACGCCGGCTAACTGGGTGATTGCCTCACAACCATATTAGTTTAACCGCGAGAGCAGATGTTGTCAAACTGGCAGCAGCCCCGATGACGCAGGTTAGGTTGCAGCAGGTGAGACTTTGGGCTATAATGTCTGGGGGTAGGCAGAGGGTTTTTCCAGCAAGACTAGGAAAGTTGTGCGTTACAGGTATAAAACCTCGTTTGTATTAACATGATAAGGAAAGGTGGCGTGCGATGAGCAATGAACAAGGTAGTTCTGCTTCAGCAGATCTGGCTCGCATCATAGAATCAGCCAAACGACTCGGCATTGAGATGGATGAGGCGGAAGCTTTGCAGTGGTTGACAGCGATGGCTGCCTGGCAACCAAAGGACGAGATCGTGGTGGACACGCGCAGCGGTGTTTTCGGTCATACCATCGTGATGCTGGATTTTAGCCCGGAAGAACTGGCCTACTTTCGTGAGATTGGCCGCCTGGTGGAGTTCCAGGATCAGCCCGGTGTGGTAGAAACAGCTCTGGCACTGTCTGGCTCAGCCGCTCAGTCCAAAATCCAGACGTACCCTGGGGATTGCGACTACTTCGAGCGCGTCAACATCAAAGCACCTTCTAAGGAAGAAGCCTGCCGCATCCTGGCCAAACTGATACGTGACAAAGCACTTGCCACAGCCAAAGGGCCTACTTATCAACTGATCGAGGTCAAGTTTGGTTCATATCCCTTCGACGTCATCAAAGAGGGCCAGGTCATGAAAGCGGGAGCACCCATTGCATGGTCAGTGGAGGAGATACGCGCCGGGCAAATCGAAGCTTCTTATCCCGATGGCAAGCCAGCGGTTATTCGTTGGGATGATGTAGCCATGGAGCCTGGTTGGTGCAAACTGGATTGGGTGATCGCCGACCCGAAACGCAGCAGGCTGGCCAATGCTAGCAATATGCTGGATGTTACGTGGGAAGCCCCGGATGGTGACATCACGCCCTTAGATGGCTACCTCGATCCGTACTTCCAGGAGGTTTACCTAGAAGCCGAGTCTATTCCCCTCTTTTCCAAGCTCACACGCCATGTCTCCGCCGATGCTTTGGATGACTATGTAGCGGCATTGGAGAGGGAAGTCAAGAAGTACCTGACCAAGGACGTCAACTATGGCAAGGCAGCCAAGCGCATGTACAACATCTTTCGCCTGACTGGACACTACTATGAGGCTGCTTTTCTGCGCGAGTTGTTTGACGAACCTGCGACAGTGCTCTATCAGGTCTGGTCTCTCATCCGGACTTTGGATGATGTGGTCCAACCTGGATCAAGCATCTCCATGGATTATGTTTTGGCTCAGGCCGATCAGTTGATTCTGGCAGTTGTTGATGCGCTGGAGGGTGCCAAGGAGACAGAGATCGTGCGCTATCTGCTGCGGCTGCGGGATAGCCTGACCCGGCAGAAAAGCGGACAGAAGCTGAGGCCGGAAGCGGAAGCAGCGCGCGCCGAAGTCATCAACTTGGTCAACAACTTCTTCTACGAAAAATTGACCGCAGTGCCGGCGATCAAAGAATACATGGAGCGCATGCAGGCATAGGATTTATTCCCTGGCTCAGCCTGCTATAAGCACTCAGAAGCAGAGTTCGTAGGCGACATTGTGCCGTTCCGCGGCGCGGGCGATGCGCTTGGCGAGCGCGGTGGCATATCCACGCGGATCTTGCCAAATGAGATGATACGTGTCAAGCACCTCGGGATAATGCTTTGTCAACGCCTGCTGCAACCGTCCCCATGGAGCGCTTTTCAGATTGAGTGTATCCACTAGAATGTGTGAAATGCCAGTTTGCGCCAGAGCAGCAAACAGGGCGTCTATATCTTCTTCGCTGTCGGAAAAGACCGGCAGGGCAGGGCCGAAGAAGGCCCAGGTGCGAATGCCTGCGTCATGCAGACGGGACAATGCCTCGATGCGCTGTGGAATGGGCGACGCGTGGGGCTCCAGCGCACGCCGCACCGATTCATTCAGGGTTGTGATAGTAAATGCCACTTCCACGTCCTTCATCTCACGCAGCACATCCAGGTCGCGCAACACAAGGGCACTTTTCGTCAGCACGGTGGTGGAGAAATCTGGATGGGCGACCAGGGCTTGCAGGCACTGCCAGCTCAGTTCGTACTGGCGCTCCAAGGGCTGGTAAGCATCTGTTACGGTCCCTAGGCTGACAGTGCCCGGCTTGGCGTGCTCTAATTGCCTTGACAATACTTGGGGTGCGTTCACACGCACGTCCACGAATTGCCCCCATTCCTCGCGATGGCCTGTAAAGCGTTTCATGAACACGGCGTAGCAATAGGCGCAGCCGTGCTGGCAGCCTACGTAAGGATTGAGGGCATAATCCACGCCGCTGATGCCCGAGCGGGTCAGGGCTGACTTGCAGGTGATCTCGCGTACAATCATGTTCAGCAAGTCAGGTGCAGGGCAGCTGCCACCTGTTCCGACGCAGATAGCTCGTTATAGCGTTTGCACGCTGCGGCCGTGTGCTCTATCTCGGCACGGATGCCATGCGTAGCCAGATAGTCCAAAACATCCTGGGGTACTTGCATGAGTCCTACATTGCCGGTGCCGATGACCAACACCTGCGGACGCACCGCGATGATTTCCACTAGGTCTTCCTTATGCAGGTTATGCCCTTCTTTACGCCACCATCCTGGGCGCACGCCATCCGGCAGGATGATGACATCGGAGGTATAGGTCTTGCCGTCTATGGTGATCCTGCCAAATGAGTAGGATTCGATATGAGGCATGGGCAAACCTCCTTCTCCCAGTTTTCTCTTCAGCCGTGCTAGCCGCGCTCTCAACGCCTGTGGCGAACAATAGCCCTTTGCTGGCAGGTTATCCAGAGCCAGCGCTTCGCTGACGAGTCGGGCTGCTATCGCATAATCGCGTTGTTGGTGCTCGTAGTACTTGGCCAGTTCCACATAAGCCTCGGCTCGATTCTTCTCCTGCAACACATGCCAGATGCGCACTGCGCGCTCAGTTTGTCCGCTTCTCTTGTAGAGGAAAGACAAGCGACGCAGCGCCTGCTCTTGTATGCCAGGAGGCAACCGTTTCTGCAGGGCTTGTTCATAGGCACGCTGGGCTGCGTGTCTCTCTCCCAGGGACTCGAACACCAGGCCTAGACTGTACAGATCTACGGCGTGCTCCACTTCTTGTCCAAAGGGATCGCGCAGCATGGCATCTGCCTTAACGGTGAGGGCAACTAGGCTGAGGATGTCGAGGGCGTTGTGCAAAAAGACTTGACGCAACGGTTCAACTTCGCCATAGCGCAGGTAGTCAAAGTACAGTTCCGGAATCAACCAGCCGGGCACGTCTCCCTCGCGGGTCATGCCCAATACGCCTGCCTCTAGGGAAGAGAGCGCACAGGAGCTCAGTCGCTGCCGCCACAGCCGGCGCGCCGGGTAGAGCAAATCCAGGTGTGGCGCCTGAGCGAGGGGCATCTCCTGACGTCCACAGGTAAAGCGCGTTGCCAGGATGGGCAAGTCGAAGTTGCGCCCGTTAAAACTCACCCACCAGGAAAAGCCCTGCATGTGCTGATTGAGGAGATAGAGCAATGCCTCTTCTTCGTGATAGTCGCGCATGAAGTATTGGCGCAGGCAGAATGCATCGCCCTCGAACGTGCCAAAGCCCACCATAAACGCGTACATGCCTGCCCCGATGCCCAGCCCAGTGGTCTCGATATCGAAGAAAATGGCAGAAGCAAAGTCCTGAGCAGCCACGCGCTGATCACCGGTTAGATGAGCCAGATAAGGAGAAGGACGTTCGCGCGAGGGGAGTTCTCCCAGCGGATAGCCACCGTGAGTATAATCCAGGTGATAGCGCGTCTCCACCATGAAGCAGGTGCCGTATGGCGTCTCCACAACTTGCCCGGGCACTAACGCTTCTAGGGACGTTGCAGGAGTGCTGCGCGACCCCTTCGCGGCGGGACGCAAGCCAGCCACGCCGAGTTGCACTCCCAATCGGCGCAGTTTTTCGCTACTTACAGGTTGTCGTCCTGAATTGAGAGTATGGTTCATGCCGGATCTGGTCAGGGCAAAAAGCGCATCAAAAACATGTCTAAGAAATTGTAGCCAATATGGACGATCATGCAAGTCATGGTATTACTCTTCTGACGCAGCCAGCCCAAAGCGAGGCCAATGAGCCATATCTCCAGAATGGCAGGTGAGAGCGTGTACTGCATGTGTCCTAAAGCAAAGACTGCTGCCGTCAACGCGATGCGGAAGCGGGGTTGCAGGGCGCCACGGAAGAGCGTCTCTTCTCCAATGCCTGCCGAGAGGGCTAGCAGCAACGCACCTGCAGGAGAGTTGTAAGGTGCAAACAATCGCTGGGTGGCTTCCATGACCATCCGGTAGTGTACAGGCCAAAACTGATGCCAGAGCCATGATGTGACATAATCAAGGAAGAGAAAAGCCGCAATCATGGCGATTGCGCTCTTCAGATGGCGCAGACTCGGCATGCTTAGACCGAGGCGAGCCAGCGTTTGCCGCACGTTGCGGCGAATGCCCAGGCCAACCCCGGCGAGTGCGAGCAGTACAAAGAACAACTGGCCAAAAACGAGTGATTCTGGTGCGATGCCAACGGTTTCTGCTGCCGCGCGCTGAAGCTCCCATCCGCTTAGCAACGTACCAAGAGAAAGAGCCGCTAAGTAAACAAGAAAAACCAAAGCCGTAGTATGCACTGGCGAGGCGGGGTCAATGTCCAGCCAATGCGCCAGAGCACGACGCACTGATATGGACAGACAGGCAAAGCCAAGCATCCCCATGGCAATGAAGGCCAGTCCCAGAGTGCCGAGATTCATGCCTTCCAACATGGGGGGCATTGGATGGGTCGCACGCAGCAGAAGCAGCCCAGCGAAAATGGCTAGAGCATTGAGCAGACACAAACCAATGTGGGTCAGCCAGCGCCAAGCCCGGTGGCGTACGCCCAAGTTGGCTATTGCAATAATGCCCAGCGGTAATGCATAGACCAGAAAGGTCCACATTAGTAGGCTCCTTACAATCTCAGTTCATTCATCTATAACCCACAGTCAAATACGAGTCCAGTCCATTTCAGATGCTGCTTGGGCTGCTCAAGATGGCGGCGAGGGATTCGCCTTCGTGCACCAGATAACTAGGAATGCCGTTTTGCTGCAGCGCAGCACACACTGCATGCACGTTGCTCGGGCGACCAAAGGTGGCTGTATCCAGCACTATGCCCATGCCGTGAATGCCGCTTCGGCGCAAGTCGCGCAGGCTATCTACCCACTTGGTGTCGTCAGAGGGGGTAATCACGATCACAAAGGTATTGCGTCCTAGCCCTTTGCCTTCGGCGGCGATGATTTGCGCCATGGGTATCGTGCCAAAAGCACGTATCACGGCTAGCGTTTCCATGATTTTGGTCAACTGGCGCTCACCACGGTCAGGTGCCAGCGCTTCGCGCCTCTGGCTGTAGGCAATGAGACCTACTGCCCTGTTGCGTGCCAGGAAGTGCTTGGCCAACGAAGCCGCTATGCTCACCGCATATTCCTCGGTGGAGGGCAGCAAGGTCGGGCGGCTAGGCCAGAGCGGGGGCAGTTCTTCAGCCTCTTTCTCTGCCAAGCGGTCGGCCTGGGCTGCTCCCTGCATGTCCAGGAATAGCCACACATCACCGGTGGGGTCCAGTTCGAATTCCTTCACCATCAACCGCCCGGTGCGCGCAGTTGATGGCCAGTGAATGCGGTTGAAACTATCGCCGGGGAAGTAATCCCGAATGCTGCTCACATTGGTGGTGATATAGTGAGTGCGCCGGCGCATAGCGCCCCCACCAGGAAGTTCACCGCTAGGCAAGGCGAAGTGAGGCAGGTCCACCGTTAGGGGGTAGACGACAACAGCGGATGTGGTAGGGATGTGCTTGCGGTGCTCAAACAGTCCAAAAGGGTCGCTGCTGATTAGGGTGATTGGACCCAGAGTGAATCGCCCTCGCTGGCGGCATATCGTACGCACTGCCCAACCGCGTGTGTGATGCGCGGCAAGCGCATTAACGACCCAACTGGCGCGGTGGCCTGGCAGGTTGGAACGGTCACGTACTTCAACCCACAGTTTGGGTAAGATGCTCTTGTTATGTACGAGGAAGCGTTCTTCGATTGCCTGGCCGACTTGGCTACGCAGCGCATGGGTATGGCGCACGATGTGGAGGTTGTGCAAGTTGGCCCATGACCAGAAGTAAGATACTCCCAGCACTGCGGCAAGCAGGTAGGTTAGGTTGAAGAAAATCTGCCGTGCAGTAGCCAGTGCCTCAACAACGGCTACGACGAGCAGGATGAATATAATAACCCAATTACGTCTCACCTGTTCCTTCCCTATGCCACATCAAGACGCCTTCTCTGCGGGACTAGAAGCACGGGCGCGCACCCTGGCTCCTGGCACTGGGACGGAATGCAAGAGTTCATCCACGATGGAACGCTGGTCTACATTCTTGATGCGTGCTGCTGGGCTGATGATCAAGCGGTGAGCAAGCGTTGGCTCCGCAAGAGCCTTGATGTCATCCGGAGTAGCATAGTCTCGTCCTTCCAGCACCGCTCTCGCTTGGGCGGTCTTGAACAGGGCTAGCGAGCCGCGGGGGCTGGCGCCGAGGTAGACATCGGGGTGCTTGCGGCTGGCATTGACTAGCTCAACAATGTACTCCTTTACCAGAGAGTCCACATACACTTCTTTTACCTCTTCCTGTGCCTGCAGCAACTCTTCCGCCGTGATGACCTGATCGATATTCTCAATCGGATGTTGGTATTGCTGTGCTTCCAGGATAGTGATTTCGTCGGATGGAGCAGGATGTCCCAGGCTCACGCGCATCAGGAAGCGGTCGAGTTGCGCTTCTGGCAAGGGAAAGGTCCCCTCGTACTCGATGGGGTTCTGAGTGGCGATGACCAGGAATGGCCTGGGCGTGGGATAGGTCACGCCATCCACCGTGACCTGTCGTTCTTCCATCGCCTCCAGCAACGCCGATTGGGTCTTGGGCGTGGCGCGATTGATCTCGTCGGTGAGCACAATTTGTGAAAGAACGGGGCCGGGGCGGAATTCGAACTGGCGCGTCTTTTGGTTGAAGACGGAGACGCCGGTTACATCGCTGGGCAGCAAATCCGGTGTGAACTGAATGCGCTTAAAGGTGCAACCGATGGACTTGGCGATGGCCTTAGCCAGCATGGTCTTGCCCACGCCGGGCACATCCTCGATGAGCAAGTGCCCCTGGCACAGCAAGCAAATCACAGTCAACTCGATGACCTCGTGCTTGCCGACAATGACCTTCTCTACGTTGTCCACTACTTTTTGAGCGGTAGCCTGTGCCTGATTCATGGGCCCTCCTGTGCTATGTAGGATACTATGCTTGAGGGTAAAAGTCAAGAATGCGCGAGTTGTATTTGCCTTAGATGACATGTCCTTGTATAGTATATAGGTCAAGGTGCTGGACGGCGACGCCAATGACGATGACATCGTGGACATCAGCGATGCTGCAATCATCGGCGGGGTGTTCCGGCACCTCACTGCCTAGTGATCCGCGCGCAGACATCAACAACGACAATGAAGTGGACATCCTGGACTTGGTGCTCATGGGCGGCAACTACACCAAGACTAGCCAATTGCCCTGGTCATAGGGGAAGCTCAGCGCCTAGGAGATCATTGAGATGATGCTTCGAAGTGGCAAACAAGTGACGCATGAGCAATAGGGTGACGTGGGTAGTTCCGCTCGTTATCCTCTTGTTTGCACTGGGAGCAGGATGGTGGTTTGTGCTCCCAACCCATTCAACCCATTCCCGAGCTGAGCCGGTGCAAGCACTGGACCTGCCGAGTGTAATCCGTGTGCTTCCTGCTCCGACGTCCGTGCCCGTTGGCGGTAGCGTCACTGTGGATATCTGGCGGGAAGATGTGGGCAACTATTATGGCATTGACTTTCGCCTCAGCTATGACCCTGCTCTCGTGCAGGTCCCTGCTGGTGCCGTGACGCCTATGTGGAAGGTCTTTGACCCAATCAACCACTTCATTATCAAGAACACTGCCGCTGATGGGCAGGTCTGGTATGCCGTGACCAATATCAATCCAGCCGAACCTTTCACTGGGACGGGGCGTGTCGCCTCCATCACCTTCTCTGGGCTGGCCGATGGCACTACGGCACTGCACTTTACCTATGCCAAAGGCTCCACACGCACTGGAGTAAGTATGTATCCGGTCACGGTGGACGGCAGTGTGGAGGTGCGCGTGCCGGAACGCTATCTGCTGTGGTTGCCGCTTGTCCTGCGGCTCTTTTGAGCGTTCAAACATGGCGAGAGGAACGGAGAAGCGATAATGAAGAACACAAAGCGTCACTATTGGACAGCAATGTCATCTCGTGAGCAGCATGTGGTTGCTCTTCTGCTGTGTCTCGCGCTCTTGGCTGGGTCGCTTTGGCTCGCCAGTCCCAGTGCGACCGCGCCTGAGCCTGGGGCGGGGTACGTTGCTGCTACTGCCTGCTGCTCTAAGGGGAAAGCTCCCCATGTGAGCCTGTTGGGTGACGAGACGCCGACGCCAACATCTACGCCAAAGCCGGGCATCCTTTCCTTCTCTCCGTCCTCAGCAACCATCCCTGTGGGTGGCACGGTAACCATGTACGTGTTGCTTAGCAATGTTGAGAACATTTATGGCATGGTTTTTCGTTTCTGCTTCGATAGCACCATCGTCAGTATTCCGTTGAACATGGCTACTTTGCTCTGGGAAGTGCTGGATGAATTCAACAACACGGTTCTACGCAATGGGGTATACAATCCGAACTCCAGCCTCTGCACGTGTTCTATCTCCACCCACAAGTGGTACTGGTATTCCGTGACGAACCTATACCCAGCCAAGCCATTCACCGGCACCGGCAGGCTGGCCTCGCTCACCTTCCAGGGTCTCGCGCCTGGAACCACTGCACTGCATTTTTGCTACGCCAAGGGCTCCACTCGGGATAGCTTTTCTCTCTGGTCGGCGACCATGGATGGCAGCATCACCGTGATTGGCCCGACAGACACGCCGACGCAGACACCTGTGCCTACGGACACGCCAACGCAGACGCCGACCAACACACTGACCGATACGCCGACGCCTACGCCGACGAGCACGCCAACGGATACACCGACGCAAACGCCTGTGCCGACGGACACGCCGACGAAGACGCCCGTGCCTACGGACACGCCGACGCAGACACCTGTGCCTACGGACACGCCGACGCAGACTCCTGTGCCTACGGACACGCCGACGCCGACTCCTGTGCCTACGGACACACCGACGCCGACTCCAACGCCTAGCGAAACGCCTACGCCAACCGAGACACTGACGCCGACATCCACGCCAACGCCAACGGAGACATGGACGCCCACGCCGATTCCCACAGAGACCTTGACGCCTATGCCGACAGCGACGCCTGTGCCAGGTTTCATTGTCGCTACCGTCTGGGATGATCGGGATGGTGATGGAGTATGGGATGAAGGCGAGCCGCCCTTGCAAGGTGCACTGATCGAAGCGTGCAGAGCGGCGTTGTCACGGAGGAACAGGTACGGAGAGACAGCGGTGCTTCTGCAGCCCACTACTAGCTGTGTTAGCTGCATCACAGGGGCGGATGGACAATGTGTGCTGAGAGATCTGACGCCGGGCACGTATATTGTGCAGATGACACCGCCAGCCGGCTACGAACCCACTACAGAGGATCCAATCACGGTGGTGCTGGGCGAGGGAGCCACAATCCCGACTGTGTTTGGAGCACGCCGAGTTCAATTTGTCCTGTATATACCGCTGAATATGAAGAATGCGAAGTGGGGATTCGCCTTGTACCTGCCTGAGGTGATGAAGGAAGCACACTTGATCCCCTGACACCATCCTGCTGCTATTGAATGAAGAGGCAAGGCATGCTCCGGATGCCTGCGTAGCGATAAAGGAGGGCTGGGGAACCAGCCCCCTTTGTTTTCCTGAGTGCGGCTGCGCAGCAGAGCGCATTTGGTATCGCGCCATAGAAGCCGTACAATGACCGCCAGTAACTATGTAGATGGAGGAAGTCCTATGCCCTTGCCACCCAAGAGAATGCGCGATTCGCAGACTGTGATCAGCCACCTGATGCAACTGACCGATGCCAACCCAGTGGGCAATGTGCATGGTGGAGTCATCATGCGCCTAGTGGATGAAGTGGCTGGCATCGCCGCGGCCAGGCACGTAGGGCGGCCGGTGGTTACAGTGGCAATTGACTCGATGTCCTTTTATTCGCCTATCTATGTGGGCAACCTGGTGACGGTCAAGGCTTCGCTAAACTATGTCGGAAGGACGTCTATGGAAGTGGGCGTGCGTGTAGAGGCGGAAGATGTGTTGACTGGTCAGATCACCCACACGAACTCTGCCTATCTGGTTTACGTGGCACTGGATGAGAACGGACAACCGGTGGAAGTGCCACCGCTGATTGCCGAAACCTCTGAGGAAGAGCGGTGGATGATGGAAGGAAAACGCCGCCAGGAAGAGCGATTGCGTAGAAGGCATGCGGAAGAAGCGCAGCAGGTATGAGTATTTGGTTGCAAACCCTAAGGGTTTTCAAAAACCATTAGGATCGGGTGCATTTCAGTTTAGGGGCGAGTTGTAAACGGCTGTCCACACTTCATGGAAACGTTTGCTGAGGATAGCAGCTCGAATTGGGGCCAGGCGTTCTAGCCCAGCTCGACTCCAGCGCATCCC
>JACIWW010000031.1 GCA_014360905.1 Chloroflexota bacterium | reverse complement strand
CAGCCTCTGCCAATAGCTGCGCTTTGATCTCTGCACGGGTGCGTTTCATCTTAGATTCCTTTCTCTTGAGCTTCGATTCTTCCCTACATTATGCCCCAAATTTGCCCCCAAATTGAAATACACCCTTTTTGCTGCTGGTTTGGAGGCAAACCCGCGCCGTATCAAGCGTGCCCTAGGCACTTTTCAGTTACTGCTATCCCTGGCTGAGTATCAAGCCAAAGGGCAAAAGAGCAACATTGTGCCCGGGCTACTGGCCAAGCTTGTGGTTATCCAGACGAGTTTCCCTGAACTATACGAAGAATGTGTGCACCGGCGGCAATTGCTGCTCGATTTGGAGAGGGATGTGAAGCAGCGTGGCGTTGAGGTCGAGGCTGAAGTGGAGCCAACTGCCCCGCGTACTCTGGTTGAGCGCTACGGACGCGAACCGCGTCTGCGTGCCATGCTGGATAAACCGCCGCTCTTTGCTGACCAAAGTGATCCTCTGGCTGCTGCTCGAGACCATATCTACTTGACACGCAGCACGCGTGAAGCAGGATATATTACCCCAGAGGTACCAGTGGATCTATGGAGTGATCTCATCAGCGGTGATCCAACTCGTGCTCAGGATGCTGTAGCACGTATTGGCAAACGCCGAGCGATTTATGTGAGTCGTCTGCGACAACTGCTGCGTGATACAAGTGGACAAAGCAGCGAGCGTACTGGAGCGGCGCAGGCTCTGCGTTGGCTGGTGCAATTGAATGATCCAGATATAGCCGAAATCCGACGCGAACTGGTTGCTGTGTTACAAGACAGCGCCATACCACTGCCAGTACGCCTGGAAGCGGGTGGAACCCTAGCCTACCTGGACGATCCACGCGATTTCGATGAGATGATCACAATCCCTGCAGGTGAATTTCTCTATGGTGAGGATAAGAAGCGCCTTCATCTGGAAAGTTTTAAGATTGGCAAATATCCGGTCACCAATACCCAGTACAAGCGCTTCCTGGATGCCAATCCCCAGCATCCTGTGCCCTACGTAGATAAGGACTGGGCACGTCCGTATAACTGGGATCGGGAAGAGCGCACCTATCCCGAAGGCAAGGCCAACCACCCAGTGGTGCTGGTGAGTTGGGAAGACGCAAATGCCTACTGTGCCTGGCTGCGCAAAAAGACCGGGCGCCCATTCCGACTGCCCAAGGAAGAGGAATGGGAGAAGGCAGCGCGGGGCACCGATGGACGTGAGTGGCCCTGGGGCGATGATTTCAGCAGCGAAAAAGCCAATACGAGCGAAGGTGGTATTGGTGGCACCACGCCGGTTGGTTGCTACCCGGATGGAGCCAGCCCTTATGGCTGTTTAGACATGGCGGGCAATGTCTGGGAATGGATGGAGAGCGAGTATGGATCTGGTCTTAAGGTCCTGCGCGGCGGCTCGTGGCTCAGCGATCTGGTCTACGCCCGCTGCGCTTTCCGCAGCAGGAGCTATCCAGTCGATCGCGGCAGTGTTGTGGGGTTTCGCGTTGCCGAATAATTCTGCCGCCTGGCCGGAATTGCGTTGGGTTCTTGAAATCAGTGAACGCAGCGCCGAGGCCAAAAGGAAGAACTACAGGCCTGCTCCTGGTCGTGCCGCAAGAAGTGGCCGGCCGAATAATCCAGTCTCCCTCCCCTCTGGTAAGCCCTAGGTGGGTTGGCGGTTGGGAGGGAGCAAATCACAAAGGGGGACTTTCCTTGCTAGCATCAGCAGGCTCTCGTTGCGCTGTAGCCTGCACGCCTCGCAGCGCTGCAATCTCTTTGCGCAGCCGTTGGGCGGTGCGCTCATCGCCTTGCTGCACCTTGAAGGCCAGTTTCGTCGCCAGTTGTGCCAACCTGCTCAGCCGGCGCGCTTCGCTCTGCCCAGAGCGAAGCCTGGCGCGCCAAGTTGCTTGCAGGCGCTTGCGGTACGAGCCAATCATGTCGTACTCCTCTACCGTGAGCAGGCCGCTCTCGACCTCCGCCCTCAGGTGGGTGGCGATCCAACGTTTTTCCTGCTGCGCCGCCAGCAGCATCACGACCAGGATGACGATCACGCCGCTCCAATTGCTCAGCACGCTGGCTAGAAAACAAAAAGCATGGGAAAACGAGACAAATAAATTGTGCATGCTGTGCAGGATCATGGCTCCCAACAACCCCAGCACGGGTGCAGTCCAGCGGCGACAGCCCTGCGCTCCCATGCGGGCATACCCCAGTGAGGCACCAAGAACCGAGGTGAAGAGGGCGTGGTTCATGCCGAAGACAATCGCCCGGAAAAACGCGGTCATGGTCAAGCCCTCCATACCAGCCTCTTGCAGGCTGCCGGCAAAGTAGAAGATGTTCTCTGTCATGGCAAAACCAAAGCCGATGGTCGCACCATAGATGATGCCGTCCAGAACGTCGTCGAACTCACGCCAGAAAAAGAGCAAGAGGAGCAACAAAGCGAGTCCTTTGGCTAATTCTTCCACCACAGGCGCCAATAGCGAACTGGACAACAACTCGGCCGAGGCTTTACCCAGAGCAATCAGCGGTTCACCCAGAATGGCCTCACCTATGATGGACAAGATAGCTGCTGGCACTGCTCCCCAGACAAAAGCCACGAATAGCAAACGTTGGGGCTCTTTTTCGTAGCGGTCGAACCACCACAGGATGAGTACATAAACCACCGTAGGCACTATTGCCGCCATCACGGAGATGGCCCAGACCTTCCCTCCCATGGTCAGCCCCCTCTGAGCTTGCGTATCTTTGCCCATGTGGAAAAAAGGTGCACATGAGGCCAGCTCAAAGCACCTCGTATCCTGGCATCAGCCAGATTATGCAGGAAGTTTTCCCTGTCGGTGAAAGATTCCATTTCCACATAGGCTCGTCCAATCTCTGCTGCAATATGGGCATCGCTGCCTGCTCCGCACAAGAGCCCATAGTTCTGTGCAAGTTGCCGCGCGCGCTCGTTGAGCACTGGACGCAGTGTGCGTGCATTCAATACCTCAATGGCATCCACTTGGTCTAGAATACCTAACAGCGTTGGCTCGGGCAATGCGGACCGGTGGTGATCAAAAGGATGGGGAATATAGACCAGACCTCCCTGTTCTCGGATGCGCGCGATGGTCTGCGCTGGTGTGAGTCTGGGTGGGATAAGTTCCTGCAGAAAAAGACCGATAATATCGCCGTCGGTCGTGAGGATTTCCTCGCCGATGATGACCGGAAATGGCGCCATACTTTGCAGCGCCAGTGCACCCTCGATCGCATTGTGGTCCGTGATGGCCAGTGCGCCCAAGCCTCGCGCCAGAGCGGCTTTCAGCACCTTTTCCAGCGCGGTTAGGGAATCGGGCGAATAACAGGTATGGATGTGCAGGTCCACCTTGATCCGCCCGCTTCCTGCCTGAGTCGTCCTTTGAGCGGGCGCCTCAAGGTTGTGCACGGCTGTTTTATCGCGCATAGTTGCCTCCGGCATCACAACTCCACTTCTTGCATCCGCTTTGGAACGAGCACTTGTGGCAGGCCCAAGTCGCGGATCCCTTGCGCCAATGCCTGGCAGGCAGGCAAATCGCCGTGCACGCAGAACACCTGTTGCAGGGTTCCATTGGCTTTGATCTGTGCGATGTAAGCAAGCAATTCTTCGCGATCAGCGTGTGCGCTGTAGCCGTCAATCATCTGCACCTGAGCACGTACTTCATGCGGTTCGCCAAAAATAGGCACCCTTTTCCAGCCATCCACGATCTTACGCCCCAAGGTGTTCTCAGCCTGAAATCCCACGAACAGTATCGTGTTATGCAGGTCGCTGATGTTGTTCTTCAAGTGGTGCAGGACGCGCCCTCCTTCGCACATACCAGAGGCACTGATGATGATACATGGCTCAGTTAGGTGGTTTAAAGCTTTGGACTCTTCTACAGAACGAGTGTATTGTAAGCGGTAGAAACCGAAGGGGTCTTCCCTCTGCTGTAGAAACTGCATCATTTCCGCATCGTAACACTCCCGGTGCAAGCGGAACATCTTGGTAACGTTGACCGCCAACGGGCTGTCCACGTAGGTGGGCAATGTAGGCAAGCAACCGTCGTGGATGAGTTTGTGCAGGTCGTAGACAATGTCCTGTGTGCGTCCTACAGCAAAAGCGGGAATGATAACCTTGCCGCCACGTGCATAGGTTTCGCGTGCGACGTCGCACAGGATTGCCCTTGCTTCATCGGGGCTGCTATGTAATCGGTTGCCATAAGTGCTTTCAGTAATGAGATAGTCCACGCGAGACACCACTTCGGGGTCACGCAGAATAGGCAGTCCTACACGCCCCAAGTCGCCTGTGAAGCATAACCGGTACTGGCGAGCATTTTCCTCTACATCCAGTACTGTGATTGCTGCTCCCAGGATGTGTCCGGCATCGTAAAAAGTAGCTCGTACGCCAGGCGCCACATCAAATGGCTTTTGGTAGTCAATGCTGACTAGGTGGCGCAGGCTGGCTCTGGCTTCCGCGACGGTATAGATGGGAGTTACTGTGGGAAGTCCCTGCTTGCGTCGTTTTTTGGTTGACATAGGTAACATCGCTCTCTTGAATGTGCGCCGAATCGAGGAGCATGGCACTACACAGATCTCGGGTGGCTGAAGTAGCGTAGATCCTTCCCCGGTAGCCGCTGCTGACCAAGTTGGGGATGTTACCGCTGTGGTCAATATGCGCATGGGAGAGGATCATTGCCGACAACTGATGTGCATCGAAGGGCAGATGGCGGTTCCGCTCCCAATTCTCCTGCCGACGTCCTTGAAACAGGCCACAATCCAAGAGAATTCGTGAGCCAATGACTTCTACCTCGTGCATCGAGCCGGTCACGGTCTGGGTTGCACCGAGGAACTTGATCTTCAAAAAACCCCCTTAATGGCTCCAGTACTTTTAGGAGTGCTTGCTACAAACTGGATTGCCAGATATGGTGAAGATAGCACGAAACCGCTTGCCTGTCAAAGCCTTCTATGCTCTCTTCTAGCCGGCACTGCCTTGCCCAGCAGAACCTGCGGATTGCTTTGTAAGCGCCAAGAACTCCTGCGCGGATTGCCACATCTGGACATTATTGAACAGGCAGTACACTTCCTGCTTGCTTTTACAGAGGTTCAGCAGCCAAACCAGATCATCCTGCGTATACAGGTAACGGTAGCCGCCGATGCCATGCAAACGGTAATACGTTGGTTCCCCGTAAAGGGACAGCCGCTGGAACGGGTCCACGCAATGGATCAGGTTCAGGTCTTGGCAAAGGTGCGCGACCAAGTCATCAGGCCATCCCCCTCTTGGCTCCCAGGCCAGGAGCAGATGCCTTCGTTCAATGCGGGAGAAAAACTGCTGCAGGTTGGCGACATGTTCCTCAGTTGGGGTAAAACTAGGCGGGCACTGAAAGACGACCACGCGTGCATGCAGGGCTTGGGCTACCTGCAGCGTGGTATCCCATGCGGCATATACCTCCTCCGTCGCGCGGAAGAAGCCGTAATGCTCAGCTTGCTCGGCGGGGATTTGCACCCCTGCCTTACGATACGTGGGGCTGCGTGGCTCGTGAGTAATCAACTGCCAGGCTTTGAGGGTGAACTCGAAATCGGCGGGGGCCTGCTGCCGCCATGCCTGTGCTGTCTCCACTCGTGGTGGGCGGTAAAAGGTCTCCTGCACCTCGACCAGGGAAAAACACTCGTAATACTTGCTGCGTGCCACGGGAAACCCGCAGCAACCGATATGGATGAACCTCGACATCGTTCTGACCTATAAGCCGTATGTTGTATCAAAGATAGCACGCCTGGGGCTGTTTTGTCAAAATGTGTATTTGCCAGAGTGGATGGAAAGCGTACAATATCCCTGTAGTGGCAGGAATGGTTTTTGCCAGCAATCGGCGTAATGGAAAGGAGATAACTGGTACGCGTCTATCACTGTGTTAAGGAGAGATAGAAAAGTGGGACATTCGAATTTTGCATCCTCATCTGGCGTGCCACTGGGACTCACTGCATTGGCTCAGTACATTGACCATACCTTACTCAAGCCAGAGGCCACGCCAGAGCAAATCGCCAAGTTGTGCGCAGAGGCACGTGAGTACGGTTTCTTCGCTGTATGCGTAAACCCGTGCTACGTCCGCCAATGCTGTGAACTCTTGCGCGACACGCCCGTGCGCGTTAGCAGCACCATCGGATTCCCCCTAGGGGCGACGCTGCCCGAAGTGAAAGCCTACGAGACCAAGCTGGCCATCCGCGAGGGAGCAACCGAGGTAGACATGGTGATCAACATCGGTGCGCTCAAAAGTGGCAACGATGCGCTCGTGCAACGCGACATCGAGGCAGTGGTCCGAATAGCGCATCGCCACCACGTTTTGACCAAGGTCATCATCGAAGCCGCACTGCTAACCGATGATGAGAAGGTCAAAGTTTGTACCCTCGCTAAAGTTGCACGGGCTGATTTCGTCAAGACCTCCACTGGTTTTGGTCCAGGTGGCGCAACCGTACAAGACGTGGAGTTGATGCGACGTACGGTTGGGCCAGACATGGGAGTCAAGGCTGCTGGGGGCATTCGTGACTACGAAACAGCTCTAAAGATGATCGCGGCTGGTGCAACACGGTTAGGCACCAGCGCCAGTGTCAAGATCATGGAAGAGGCCAAGGGCAAGATACAGTAAGGCTTTGGGCCTGTTGCCTTGCGCGGAGGGAAAGACGGTGGTTGACCACTGTCAGCAGTGGCTTGCTCGTCCGGAGACGTAGAGGTGCAAGAAGCTGTAGAAGGGAAATGACGATGCCAGACCGTGAGCGCATCTACCGCACCGAAGCGGTGGTCCTCAAGCACAGCGACTTTGGGGAAGCGGATCGCTTGTTGACTGTCTACACCCCATCCTTGGGCAAATTGCGTCTGCTAGCCAAGGGCATCCGCAAGCCGACCAGCCGCAAGGCAGGCCACCTCGAATCCTTCACCCGCACGCAGTTGCTGGTGGCCCGCGGGCGCAATCTGGATATCATTACCCAGGCGCAGACCATAGAGCCTTATTTGGCGCTGCGTCAGGACCTGTGGCGGATGAGCCACGCTTACTATGTAGGGGAACTGGTAGATTGCTTCGGGGAAGAGCAGGCGGAGAACTATCCACTCTACTGCTTGCTTTGCGCGGCGCTGAACTGGGTCTGCCAATCATCTAACCTTCCGTTGACCATGCGCTTCTTGGAAATGCAGATTTTGAACCTGGGAGGTTACCGGCCTCAACTCTTCCATTGCGTGCGTTGCAATGTTCTGTTGGAGCCGGTTGTGAACTACTTTTCACCGGAGGAAGGTGGAATGCTTTGTCCACGCTGCGGGGAGGGGTACCGCGGAACTAGACCCCTTTCACTCGGAGCATTCAAAGCAATGCGCTACCTGCAAACGCGCGAGTATGCAGAGTGCATGCGTCTGCAATTAAGCCAGGCGACATGCGCTGAGGTGGAAGGAACTTTGCAGCACTACTTGGTCTACATCCTGGAACGCAAGCTCAAAAGCGTGGAGTTTCTCCATCTCCTCCGCAACGCCCAGTTGCCTGGCATGCCCTGAATCGTTGTATGCAAGATGTGCTTCTAAGGACAGCAGAGAAATACAGTCATGACGTTGACTTTCTGGCCACGCGAAGTCTTTTTCAGCAGTTCTGCAGTATACAGGAGTGTGATTAGCAAGATGAGAAACAAGTACGCCAAAGTTCTAGTACAGCGTGTGCTGCCGTTCCTCGTCGTATTTGCACTGCTATCTCCAACCTGCCCATTGTCCGTTTGTGGGCAGTTTTCCTACACCGGCTATGGTACGAACATCGCCAGTGCGGTGGGCGCACGCAAAACCGCCGAACTAGGGTTCCAGTGGGTCAGGATATACTATCCAGACCAGGTGGAGGAAGCCGAGAGATACGGCTTGAAAGCGCTTCTGCTGTTGGGCTGGGAGTTCCCGCTTAGCGATGTACAGAGCTGGGGCAATGCCGTTTACGACATCGTCAGGCGTTATCGCGGACGTATTGCGGCTTACCAAATCTGCAATGAGCCCAACCTTGCGGAAATGTGGCACAAACCGCGCCATGCCGACCCAGCAGAGTATGTAGCCTATCTACGCGAGGCTTACCTGCGGGCCAAACAAGCAGATCCAGCCTGCATTATCGTTAGCGCTGGTTTGGCAGTGAACGGTGGCGTAGGTGAGCTTGCGATGGACGATGTGCAATTCTTGCGCGGCATGTATGCCGCCGGGGCCAAACCTTATTTCGATGTATTGGGTGCTCATCCGTATGGGTTTGGCTACGCACCAGAGGATGCATCCAGCAACCCGATCCATTGTTTCCGTCGTGTGGAACAATATCGCGCGGTGATGGTGCAGTATGGCGATGCAACCAAATCCATCTGGCTGACCGAGTTTGGCTGGATCATTGACCCAGGACAGGAATGCTATGACTATGATGGCTGGCCAAGCCGTTGGTGGCAGCGCGTTTCGGCGCAAACCCAGGCTGACTATCTGGTACGCGCCTGCCGCTATGCGCGCACAAACTGGCCATGGGTGGGCGTCATGTTCGTATGGAACCTGGATTATAACCTGGTGCCCTGGAACGATTATTGCGATCAAAAATCCTGGTTTGCTATCTTGAACCATGACGGATCGCCACGTCCTGCTTATTGGGCGTTGGCAAACATGGTCCGGGAGCAAGCCACGCCTACTCCTACTAAGACAGCAACCCATACTCCCATGCCTTTCATAACCTCTACACCTGGAAGTAGCACCAACACCGGTACGGTGACAGGCCGCATCCTCTTACAGGGCCGCGAAAACCATCAGGGCACATTGGTTTCGGTGAACGGCTATCACGTCAGAACCAGCATGGATGGTGCTTTTCGCCTGGAGGGAGTGCCTGTTGGAACACAAGAGCTTGTCGCCCAGATAGCAGGCTACCTTCGGTACCGCAACCCTGCTCTCACCGTCCGCGAGAATGGTGAAACGGTCGTGTCAGATATTCAGCTCCTTGCAGGTGACATCAACAGCGACAATATCGTGAACCTGTTTGATCTGGTCATGATCGCTGGCCGTTATGATGCGCGGGCCACAAGCAGTGCCCCAGAAGATGTGAATGGCGATGGAGTGGTCAATCTTTTTGATCTAGTCCTGGCCAGCAGGAACTATGGTAGGAGGGGTAGTTGAACTGTTCTGTTATTCTGAGAGGGGTGAATAGGATCGCAGTAGGCGCTTCAGCGCTTCTGAGGAAGCAAAGTCTTGGCATCCGGTGGCTTTAGACTCACTTTCATGAAGTATATGCCCCAAATCGTTGGGCATACCATGACATTGCACGCACCCGCTCGGGATCAGTCCCTGGGCTTAGCTCACCTCCTGTAGAGAAGACAAATCCCCCTCCTGGTTTGCCTGCTGCGATAATGCGCCGACATTCAGCGTCAAACTGCTCGTCGCTGCCCCGCAACATGATCTGCAGTGGGTCAATGTTGCCCATCAGCGCAATGCGCGCCCCGATTTTAGCTTTAACCCTCTCGATAGGAACTCGTGGCCCCATATGCCAGATGTCCATACCGCATTCTGGCAGCACTTCGATAAGATGCGCCGCATCTCCATCGTTGTGCAGAAACTTGACTGCTTCAGGAAAAGCCTGAAATAGACGCCGGTGGTAAGGGGCCACGAATTCCACATAATGCTTCGGCCCCAGCATGGAAGGCATGTCCTCAGTCAGCATCACCCAAACCGGCGAGCCAAATTCCTCAGCCAAGGAGCGGGCTCCTACCAGGCTAGCCTCAGTGAACAGATCCATTGCAGCATGCACAAAAGCAGGATCCGTATACATGAGCCTGAACCAGTCTGTCCCCATGTTCTGAGCCAGCCTATCAAAAGGGTTCTCGAAGCGGATCAACCCCTTGACGTAGCCAAACCGCTCAACTAGTTCATGGGGAACATTTTCGTAGTACCATTGGATAATCTGCAGCATGACCATGTGCTCAGGACAGGATAAGGGGTCAGGAATGCGAATTTGTGCCAGTTCCCGCGCGCTGTATAGCTGCCCTACGCGCAACCAGTCCTCTGGACGCTCGAAATAGGCATTACGGTTATCCACCTGACGTAGCATGTTCAGGTGCAAGGCGGCGCAGGGGGTGATGACGAACAACAAAGGTTGATCAGGGAATAGCTCGGCTCCGCGCACTAACATTTCCAGTTTGGCTTCTGGATCGTCTGGGTCAGAGATGCCAAACAATGGAGCTAGATAGAAATCCGTAACCGCAGCGACAACTGGCACATGGTCTACTGGCTGGTGTCGTGCTGCGGCTAGGAAACGGGAGAACGGGGTAAAGAGCATAGCAGCGAGAGGTACATTTATTTGCTCATGATGCGCCGCATCACCTGCAAGGCCCGCTCGACGTGCGCTCGCTCGATGCCATAATGCGTTACCGCACGCAGGCGGTTCGGGCCCAGCGCTAGGATCAAGACTCCCTCTTCTTTGAGTGCGGTGACGAATTGCTGCACGGTCATGCGGTTAGCCAGAAAATCGAAAAAGACGATATTGGTACGCACGGTTTCCGGGTCCAGCCCTAAGCCAGGAATTTCGGCAATGCCCTGGGCTAGTATGCGGGCATTCTCATGGTCTTCGTGAAGCCGGTTCACCATCTGTTCTAGAGCCACGATACCGGCTGCGGCGAGCACTCCAGCCTGGCGCATGCCACCGCCAACCATCTTGCGCATGCGACGTGCTCTTCCAATGAACTCGGCGCTACCGCAGAGCAGCGAGCCCACGGGACAGCTCAGACCTTTGGACAGGCAGAACATGACCGAGTCCGCGGGCCCTGCCAATTCGCGCGCCTCCACACCCAAGGCGATGGCTGCATTGAAGATGCGCGCGCCGTCCAGGTGAAGAGCTAGACCGTTGCGGTGCGCAAGATCTGCCACCAGCACTGTATACTGCGCCGTCAGCGGTGCCCCATTGCAGTAATTATGAGTATTCTCCAGACAGACAAGCTTTACGCGTGGGTGGTGGATATCCTCAGCAGGAATCACACGCTCGAGCACCGCCGGGTCAATGGTGCCATCTGGTTGGTTGGGAACAGCCAGCAGATAAACCCCTCCTAAAGCCGCCGACCCGCCTGCTTCGTTGAGGAAGGTATGGGAGAGGTGGCCCATGATGGCTCCGTCGCCACGCTCGCAGTGGGTTAACAGAGCCACCAAGTTGCCCATCGTGCCACTGGCTACAAACAGGGCGTCCTCCTTGCCCATCCGTTCTGCAGCCATCTCTTGCAAGCGATTCACGGTGGGGTCTTCGCCAAAGACATCGTCACCCAGCTCGGCATGGTACATAGCCTCGCGCATGGCTGGGGTTGGTAATGTAACGGTGTCACTGCGCAAATCTATGATTTCCATTTCTATTTCCCCCTCAGATGATAAGGAGCTCTACCAATAGCCTTTTTCCTATTTGTAAGCAGTATAGCGTGATTGAAAGCGGGGGCAAAATCTGTGTCCTCTGTTTCAGGGCTTAGCTATGCCAATCCAATCCTAGCTCCCGCAACTTTGCCTCAGTTGGGATGCCAGTATCGGGATCCCAGCCCATCATGCCGTAGTAGAGGCGGATGGCTGTGCGTAGTTGGTCCGCTGGAACCGCCTGGTTCTTTAGCGCGCCATTGACAGGCGGTTCGAAAGAACGCTGGGTCAACCAATCATCGGCAGCCGAGAGGCCTTCGCGCAGGTTGAACAAACGGGCCAAGTTCAGAGCACGTTCCCCGCTCTCCATCCATTCGTACAGGCTATAATCTGTCCAACCTGTTGCGGCGCGGATGATGTCGATGATTTGCGGAAAGCTCCATGGGACGAACTGACAAAGCACAGTGCAATTGCGTGCCACAGAAGCAATAGAATAACGCATGGCAAGCCGCACTTTTTCTGGCCCTAGATCGTTCAGCGGTACTGGCTTCAGGATGCCCAGTGGCCGCAGGGTTTCTATCCCTGCCAAGGTAGTTGTGCTGGTGTCGTGTAGAGAGTGCTGGTGATCAGCGCCAGTGGGCGACACGGCATAGCCCAGACCCAGTCCTAGCTTCAGTCTAGGCTCGTGCATGGGATAGGGTTGGCCTTTTACGTGCATGGCAAAACGTTCGCTACCGCCGCCCAATTGTCGCGCCATCTCCTTTACGCCAAGAGCCAGGAACGAGCCGAATCCCTCACGCCGTGCCACCTTCTCGATAGCCGGCAATAATACGTTGCCATTCCCAAACCGCAGCTCCAGGCCATCCGTATCCTGCAAGTTGAGCAATCCCGCTTCAAAGCATTCCATGGCAAAAGCTAGGCAAACGCCAAAGGAAATGGTGTCAATCGTATAAGCGTTCAGAAGTTCGTTGGCCTTGCATAGTAGAGCGGTATCTGCGATACAGCAATTCGAGCCAATGGCAGCAAGCGTTTCATATTCTGGGCCACCATACTGGGGATCAATGGGATATGGAGTTTCGGTAGCGACGCGCTTTTTGCAGCGCACTGCGCAAGCATAACACGCCTCCATCGTGCTACCCAGCACTTCGCGAATGGTCTGCGGTAACTGACGCTTGACCTGCGGATACTCTCCCTCGCTGAAGTTGCGCACGGGCAGGTTGCCTTGCTGTACGAAAAGCTCCTGTGCAGCTCCTGTCCCCCAGAGGTGAAGATTGCCTGCCAAATGCAGGTTTTTGTGCATCCATTGCCCCAGTGCTTTGATTTTTTCGGGATCGGCTACGGGCACAGGCTGGCTCCCACGTGCTACAATCGCTTTCAGTTTCTTCGCGCCCATTACTGCTCCCAGGCCACAGCGCCCCGCAAAATGCTTCAAATCGTTGGAAATGCAAGCATACGGGACCAGGTTCTCGGCGGCTGGCCCAATCAACATGGCACGCGCACGAGGGTCGCCAACTTCGGCACGTATCTGGGCCAAAGCATCCGCAGTCTTCTGACCCCACAGATGGGATGCATCACACAGCTTGATCTGTCCATCACAAACCAACAGGTATAACGGGAACTCCGCCTGACCGTGTACAATGATGGCATCGAAACCAGCCCTTTTCAATTCGGTCTGAAAAAAGCCGCCCACTTCCGAGGCACCAAACCCTCCGGTGAGCGGGGATTTCGCGCCTACAGCATTGCGCGCGAATCCCGAAACGGGAATCCCAGAAGCAACTCCACTAGCAATGACGAGCGGATTGGCAGGCCCTAGGGGATCGAGATGAGCTGGGGTCTCATGAAGCAGAGTGAGACCAATCAGATTCCACCCTCCAAGGTAACGCCGATAGAATTCCTCTCCTAGCTCTTCATAACTGATCTGTCTACTGCTCAAATCAACGCGTGCGATCCTATTTGTGTATCCGGGCATGTTGCACCTCGTGATGATGTGGAGTCAATGAGCACATTGCGTGCGCTTGGTTCAAACTGGTTGCTGGGATTTTAAGGAAAGTGCTGCATGCAGTCA
Organism: Chloroflexota bacterium; assembly: GCA_014360905.1. Lineage (NCBI taxonomy): Bacteria > Bacillati > Chloroflexota > Chloroflexota bacterium. The sequence continues at coordinate 18,497 of JACIWW010000031.1, read as the reverse complement.
ATTCTGCCACGAGGGTGAGTGCACTCCAAAGGAGATACAGCGAGAGCTAGGTGGTGTCGGGAGCCAGCGCAGCGTCGTTATCAGTGACTCGGATAATTTGGCAAGCACTTTTTTCAACGCTATACTTAACTGCAATCTGCTTCCTAGTGATTCCTGTAGCGTAGTGCGACAGATCTTCTCTTTCAAAAAGCGGAATCATCAAGATGAAGGACATAGGACATTGTATGTCAATTCGTAGTATTGGGAGATTTTGGAAAGGACTTGAGGCAGTGTTTCAGCGCTTTCTATTGCTTTGCTTGTTGGCGCTGGTAATGATAGCTCACTCTGCCTGTCAGGCTGAGCCTTCGCCCATTCCCACTCCCATTCCCACGCCAACTCCTACACCCTCCCTTATCGGAGCCGAGACGGTGGCGCGGGAGTATCTGCGAGCATGGCAAAGCGAAGACTATGCACGTATGTATACCTTTCTTTCTTCCTCTGCTATGGCTGCTACCCCTGAAGAGAAATTTGTCTCCCGCTACCGCGCCATTGCTACTGAGGCGACCATGACCGGCCTGACAGCCAGCGTTGTGGAGATACAACGCGCATTCACCACAACTGCCCAAGTTACCTTTACGCTGACCATAGATACCCGTTTGGTTGGCCAATTCCAGGTAGAGAACGTGCTCGATCTTTCTTATGATGGGCAGCGTTGGGGTGTGGATTGGACACCTAAAGCGATTTTTCCCTTGCTGGTGTGGGATAATCTGGTACATATGTTCATCCACGTACCTGCACGAGGCAATATCTATGACCGCCGGGATTTGCCTCTGGCTATGGAGGGGAAGCTGATTGAAATCGGTGTGGTCCCTGGTTGGATTGAGGATGAAGCAAGGCTTCTCTCCATATTGAGCAAATTGTTGGGATTGTCTCACGAAGCCATCAAGGCAAAATACGCCCAAGCAGCACGGCCGGACTGGTTCATGCCCGTTGGCGACATCACTCCTGAGGTAAAACAGGCTAATGAAGCATTGCTGTCCTCGGAGCCGGGCATTACTTGGCGGGACAAGCCCATACGCGTTTACCCTTATGGCAGCTTGGCTGCACAGGTCGTTGGCTACACAACCCTAATCGATGCAGAAACACTGGCTCGTCTCCAAGAGCAGGGATACCGCGAAAGCGATTGGATCGGAGTAGCCGGCTTGGAAGGTTGGGGGGAGTCGTATCTGTCGGGGACACGAGGAGGGACCTTGGCCATCATCAGCCCGGATGGCCGCATCGTGTGGACGCTGGCTGAGCGGCCAGCGACCGTGAGCAAAAGCATCTACACCACGCTGGACATGGATCTACAGCGCACAGTGGAGGGCATCCTTGGCCAGCAAATAGGGGCCATTGTCGTGCTGGACGTACGCAATGGTGAGGTACTGGCAATGGTCAGTCATCCCGGATATGATCCCAATATCTTTATCACGGGCACGGCCCAGCAGCGAATCGCCTTGCTAAACGATCCAGGTAAGCCCTTTTTGAACCGCGCCATTGCAGGACTTTACCCGCCGGGTTCAACCTTCAAGATTGTAACCATGTCCGCCGGCATGCAGGAACTAGGATTGACCCAGCACAGCACTTTTTATTGCGCTGGACGATGGGATGGCCTAGCAGATGGTGCCACGCGCTATTGCTGGCTGAGCAGCGGGCATGGACCGCTCAATCTGTTGAACGGCCTGGTTTACTCCTGCGATACGGTCTTCTGGGAGATTGGCAAGGCATTGAACGAACGCGATCCCTATGCCTTGCCACGCTGGGCACGAGCTTTTGGCCTGGGCGTCCCGACTGGATTGAATGCCTTGGTCGAGGCAGCGGGGTTGATAGCCGACCCAGATTGGAAAGCACAGCACTATTCCGGAACAGAACAGCGATGGCTGCCACGCGATGCGGTGAACATGGCGATTGGACAGGGTGACGTGCTGGTAACACCATTGCAGATGGCCAATCTAGTAGCAGCCGTTGCTAACGGCGGCACGTTGTACCAGCCGCGCCTGGTGCGGCTTATAGGTTCCCTGATGGGTGACGATGTACAGGACTTTCCACCGCAGGTGCTGGGCCAATTGCCCATATCATCAGCGAACCTGCAGGTTGTGCGGCGAGCAATGGAAGGAGTGGTACAGTACGGCACAGCGTCGCGGGCTTTTATAGGTGCGACCATACGTATGGCGGGCAAATCTGGCACAGCCGAGGCCCCTCCTGGTGATCCACACGCCTGGTTCGTGGGTTACGCTCCAGCGGATGATCCCCAAATCGCAGTAGCAGTTGTGCTGGAGCGTGGGGGCGAAGGAGGTCGCAATGCTGCCCCTCTATTTCGTCAGGTAGTAGAAGCCTACATGACATTGTCAAAGAGATGATGCCGATCGTTGATCGTTCATTGCCCAAGTTGCGCGCCATTGATGCCCGCCCTATCGTCCATGGTGGCCAGGCAAGTATCCTCCTGCGCGATCCTCTGCGGCTGACCGACAAGACGGTCATTATCCCACAGCATTTGGGGCCGCTATTGGCGCTATGTGACGGCACGCGCGACAGCAGCGCCTTGTCCGCAGCGCTCGCGATCCGTTTCGGAGTGCGCCTCACTCCAAGCACGATAGAGCAATTCCTGGCTGTGCTTGACGATGCTTTGCTTTTAGATAACGACCGTTTTGCCCAAGCACAGGAACGGGCGCTACAGGAGTACCGCCAGGCGCCTTTCCGTCATCCGGCCAATGCTGGGTTGTCCTATCCGGCAGAGGTAGATAAGCTGCGTCAGATGTTGCAGAGCTACCTCGATGCGGTAAATGATGTAAGTTCTTCCCCTGCTGATGGTCGTGGCCTGATATGTCCGCATATTGATTATGCGCGTGGGGGAACGGTTTATGCCCAGGTCTGGAAACGTGCGTCCAAGATGGCTCAGGCAGCAGAACTGGCAGTGCTCTTGGGTACCAATCATTACGGACGAGATGGCCAGTTGACATTGACCCGACAGCACTATGCCACGCCATTTGGGGTACTGCCCACGGCACAGGATATTGTCGATGCGGTGGCTCAAGCAGTGGGTGAAGAGATGGTTTTTGCCGATGAGCTCTACCATCGCGGTGAGCATTCAATTGAACTGGCGGCAATTTGGCTGCATTATCTCCGCGATGAACAGCCCTGTGCGCTGGTGCCAATTTTATGCGGTTCCTTTGCCCCCTTTGTCCGGGGCGAAGCCAATCCGCAACATGACCCTACGATAAACAGAGTTTTGGACTCGCTCCGACGAGCCACGGCTGGACGCAGGGTATTGGTGGTAGCCGCAGCGGACTTGGCCCATGTCGGCCCAGCCTTTGGTGGTCAGCCATTTGGGCTCATAGAGCGGGTGCGGTTGCAAGCGGCTGATGAGGAGCTGATGGAGCGGATATGTGTAGGGGATGCGGAAGGGTTTTTCACGGCGATTCAGCGCGAAGGCGACCGCTATAACGTGTGCGGGTTGCCGCCTATCTACCTGGCGCTGCGCCTGTTGCATCCTGTACATGGTGAGAAAGTGGCCTACCTCCGCTGTCCAGCGGATGAGCAGGGAACATCCTTGGTATCGGTGTGTGGTATTGTGTTCCAATGAGGTCAAAGAGAATCCACGAATACATACCATGGGGGAATAAACTTCAATTGACAAAGCTAGGCACGAGGTGTAGAATAGGGCTACACGCGCCCGTAGCTCAGCGGACAGAGCAGTGGTCTTCGAAACCAAAGGCCGTGGGTTCGAATCCCTCCGGGCGCGCCTTATACTCTGCTCAAAATGGGTTCGCCACTCCCGTCTGTCCAAAGTAATACGCAGTGGCCATCGTAGCATTCATATCACCCCCGTTCACTGCCTCTTGCTCAGTAAGATAAGCCATGGGACGGTTTTTCTTCCGCGCTAAGGCCAGATAACAAGGGCGTACAGCGGACGGAGGCGAAATGGAGATCGGAAATGAAACCTGGGAGACAAGCATCAATTTAGAGGCAACGTTTTCTCACCTGGAATTACACGCCTATATAGGCACCACCAAGCACATGGGGGTTTAAAGGCTACCAGAGAATTAATTGCGTTATGCTAGATAAACAGGGATACCTGCATCTTTCAGGACGTATCTGAAACAGAGGTGCGCTCCTCCCCGCAATCTGTTCGAATACCTTGGTTATGGCCTGTATGGCGGCCGGAAATAGGTGTTGCTCTCTGTTACTTTGCTATCTGGCTGCAAAGCGTGATAAAATAGAGTAGCATGTCCAAAGTTACGTACCACGAATTCAGGCCCGGCCACTGGGTGAAACTGGTGGACGGTAAAATCGTCGGGCGGGCTACCGCAGAAGAAGTGGCTGCTTGGAAACGAGAGAAGGCAGAGCAAGCCACGATTTGGCAGGATGTGGTGCAGCAGGCCGCACCCGTTGAACCGAAGCCGGAAGCTCCTCCTGAAGCACCTCCCTCCAAGCCAAAGGTGGCCTGGACCGAGCCAACCAAAATCTGGCAGGATGTGTTGAGTCAGGTTAGTGCGGCTGAGCCCCAGCCTGAGCATCTGCCTAAGGCAACAACCCAAACCAAGGGGAAACCCGAGCGCGTACCCAAAGCGTCCCCAGGTGAGCCGATTGCAGCACCAAAGGTTGTCTCTCCTAAGCCAGAGGCGAAGGTTAAGCCCAAGGTCGCAGTTAAGGTAGTGCCAGCCAAGCGCGCAACGGAGGCTGAACCTGCTCTCGTAGCCCAACCAGCGCCGGCTAAAGCAATTTCGGTTAAGCCTGCCCCCAAACCAAGCGCTAAGGTAAAGGCTGTATCTGCCAAGCAGGTAGCAAAGGCTGTGCCTGCGCCTGCTGTGAAAGCGGAACCAAAGATTGCGAAAGCGCTCCCTGTGGAAAAGCCCCCAGCAACGAAACGAGTATCTCCACCGTCTCCTGCAAAAGCTAAAGCCGTGAAGCAGATAGCCGAAGCTATACCCAGTGAAGAGGAAATTTCTTCGCCCGTTGCGCCTGCTGAAGCAACAACGAAGCCCAAACGTGCTTCAACTGCTATGACCCGGCGATCAGCAGCACAACCTACACCCGTGGAACGGTCGAGTCAACTGTATCTGTGGATTATGGCGGGCTTGTCAGATGATTTGATCGCCACAGTGCGCAGCGGCTTGGCGCGCTACCAGGAACGGTTTCATCAACCAGCCGAAGTAGTGCTGTGCCACATGGATGATATGGCGACCTTGGAAAAAGCCAATCTGCCAGTGGACGTGCGACAGGGCAAAGGTGTGCCCCCGCGCAGTTTTTGGATTGGGCTGAAATAGTACGATCATGGAAACGAACGATACCTCCCAGCCTGTCTTGAGCGAGCGCGAACTGGAGATCCTCAAGTTGGTGGCCTCTGGCGCCACCAATCAACAGATTGCGCGCGCCCTGTTCATCAGTGTAAACACGGTCAAGGTGCACCTGCGCAATATCTTCGCTAAACTAGGCGTAGAGTCACGCACGGAGGCCTCAACCTATGCGATCCGCAGGGGCTGGATCGTCTTGGAAGGAGTACAGGCTCCAGCCGAAGTCGAGGAAGTGCCACCCCCTTTGCCCCAAGAGCGTATCTCGCTGTGGCAAAGAGTCTTCTTCGTTGTAACAGCGTTGCTCATCGCCCTTATCGTCTTCTTGCCTTTGCCCCGCATTGCTTCTGAGCGCGCTACCAGTCCCTTTACAGATCGGTCAGAAGGAGTGTTTGGCAATCCATTGGGAGCGACTTCGTCACGTTGGATAAGCAAAGCACAGATGCCCACTTCGCGTGCACGGCTAGCTGTGGTCGCTTATAACGGGAAAATTTACGCGATAGGTGGAGACACCCCCGATGGAGTAACCGGTATGGTCGAAGTATATGACCCAGATACGGATAGCTGGACACGGCAGACGGGCAAGCCCCGCCCGGTGAGTAACATCGCCGCAGCAATTCTGAATGGACGCATTTTTGTGCCTGGTGGCTATGACGCTACTGATCAGGCGAGTGCCATTGTTGAAGTTTATGATCCACAAACTGACACTTGGAGCGAGGCTGCTGCTTTGCCCAGACCACTGTTTGCTTATGCTATTGCCACTGTGGACGGTAAACTTTACCTGTTCGGTGGCTCGGATGGCATCCGGTATCTGGATACGGTCTTTATCTACGACCCAGCCACGGATACCTGGACTACGGGCACGCCCATGAGCGAACCTCGGGGCTTCTGTGCGGCAGCCGTTGTCGGAAAGCACGTCTATGTACTTGGCGGCTATAACGGGCAAAGCGAGCTTGCCCTGTGCGAAGTCTACGATCCCGTCAAAGAGAACTCGGAGGAGCAACCATGGGCTCGCTGTGCCTCACTGCAGATGGCTCGTGGGGGGTTGGCTGCGGTCGCTGTCGAGAATTACCTCTATGCTATAGGCGGAGGTTGGACGCAATACCTGTCCTTCAATGAACGTTATGACGCGAGACAGGACACGTGGATGGCTTTCGATTCACCGCTGCTAGGACAATGGCGCACGCTAGGAGCGGTAGCCATTCAACGAAAAGAAGGTGCTGTCATCTACACCATTGGTGGATGGAGTAATCGCTACTTAAGCACAAACTATGCCTACGAAGCGTTTTTCCGCATCTATTTGCCTAGTCTTTAGCGCTGTGCGTGAACTTTCAGCTTAGCACTGGATGAAAAGGGGGAGCAATGGCAAATGTCATCGAATTCATAGTGAATGGTCAACCGGTTCAGGCTGAGGTCGCTGATTCCAAGACCACTTTGCTCTCCTATCTGCGCGATGTGTTGCATCTGACGGGGCCTAAAAACGGTTGTGGCCAAGGACACTGTGGTGCTTGCACTGTCATCGTCAATGGCAAGGCTCAACGATCCTGTTTGTTGCGTCTGGAGCGCATCGCTGGTGCTCAGGTCGAGACAGTCGAAGGTCTGGCCGTGGATGGGCGCCTACATCCCTTGCAGGAAGCGTTTATCGAAGAGGGGGCGATCCAGTGTGGCTTTTGCACTCCAGGCATGCTGATGGCCTCCAAAGCGTTGTTAGATCGCAACCCAGATCCAACCGATGAAGAGATACGCGAAGCCCTTAAGGATAATCTCTGTCGCTGCACTGGATATGTCTCCATCTTGCGCGCAGTGAGAAAGGCAGCACAGCGCTTGCGGGCAGGAGGCTTTCCTTCTGGCACAGCGATAGCTCCGCCCACTACATGGGACGTAGTGGGCAAAGACGTGATGCGCAAGGATGCCTGGGCCAAGGTCACGGGCACACTGAAGTACGCTGACGATCTGTATGTGCCAGGAATGTTACATGCCAGAGCGTTGCGCAGTGCCTATCCCCATGCTAGGATATTGGCAATTGACACGTCAGATGCGGAAAAAGTACCTGGAGTAGTGACAGTGTTGACCGCAAAGGACGTGCCAGGGCGCAACCGCTTTGGGCTGGTTATTGCTGATCAGCCTGTGCTGGCAGATGACCGTGTGCGTTACATCGGCGATGCGCTAGCTTGCGTTTATGCCGAGAGCATTGCAGCGGCTGATGAAGCTTTGGGCAAGATCAAGGTGGATTATGAGGAACTTGAGGTCGTATCTACTCCACAACGTGCAATGGCGCCCGATGCCCCCCGCATTCACGAGAATGGGAATATCCTGGCAGAGCACCACGTACGCAAAGGGGATGTCGAAGCCGCTTTCAGACAGGCAGACGTCATCGTGGAGAACACCTACTACACGCCCTTCGTAGAGCATGCCTATTTGGAACCGGAGGCTTGCCTGGCTCGCCCAGATGGGGAAGGAGGCGTTGCAATTTGGGTTGGTAGCCAAGGGCCGAACGTAGATCGTGCCCAAATCGCTGCCTCTCTAGCCTTGCCACTTGATAAAGTGCGCGTTGTGCATACTCCAATGGGTGGCGGTTTTGGTGGAAAAGAGGATATCACCGTTCAGATTTTGGCAGCGCTCGGCGCATTGCGCACCGGTCGCCCGGTCAAGATGGTGTTGCCGCGTCCTGAATCCATACGGGTGAGCACGAAGCGTCACGCTGAATACCTACACTACAAGACCGCAGCTACACGTGATGGCAAGATCCTCGCCGTCGAGGCCATTATTATTGGTGATACCGGCGCGTATGCCTCAGTAGGGGCATCGGTGCTTTTTCGCTCAGCCACCTTTGCTTGTGGACCTTATGTAGTGCCCAATGTCAAAGTGGATGCCTATGCTGTCTACACCAACAATCCCCCAGCAGGTGCTATGCGAGGCTTCGGTAGTCCTCAGGTTGCCTTTGCCGCCGACTGTCAGATGGATGAATTAGCCCATCGCCTAGGCATGGACCCCTTTGAATTCCGACTGCGCAATGCCTTGGAAGCGGGGGCCATCACGGCCACTGGCCAGTTGGTTACGGAGAGCATCGGCATCAAAGAGTGCCTGAATGCTGTGCGAGATGCACTTGCTGCTCAACCATTGCCACAGCCCGCGCATGGTAAGCGGCTGGGCGTGGGTATTGCAGCAGCCTACAAAAACGTCGGATTGGGGCCGGGCCTAGACGACCGCGCAGGTGCCATTGCCGAGATAGATGACGAAGGGCATCTGATCCTACGCGGGGGCTGTATCGACATGGGCCAAGGGCAGGACACCGTCATTGCGCAAATCGCAGCTCAGACCCTGCAGATCCCTTACAGTGACATCATTGTTGTAACTGGCGATACTGCTTCGTGTCCTGATTCTTTTATGACTACGGCGTCAAGAGCCACCTTGTTGCAAGGCAATGCCGTCCAGATTGCAGTAACTAAGCTTCGCGAGCAGTTGTTAGACTATGCTTGCAGCCAGTTCGATTTGAGGCGGGATGCAGTAACCTTCGAAGCAGGGCGCATCCAAGATAAGGCGACAGGCGTGGAGATCTCACTCGCGGAGCTAGCACGCCAAGCAACGAGACAGAACTATCGTCTTTGTGCAGAGGCTTACTATACAGCGCCAACGTGCTATCGAAATTTTGAATTTGATGAGCGACAATTCAAGGAAGACCCCGATCAATACCGCGTACACGTGGCATACTCTTTCTGCGCCCAGGCTTGCATCTTGGAGGTGGATGAGAGCAGCGGCGAAGTACGGGTACTGAGGATGATCACCGCCCAGGATGTTGGCAAACCTATCCACCCGCAAAACATCCGAGGGCAGATCGAGGGGGGTGTGGTCATGGGCATGGGCTATGCGCTTTATGAAGAGTTCATCGTGGACCGCGGATATATAGTCACGGATACGCTGCGCAAATGCAAAATTCCGCACATTGCCCAGGCTCCTGAAATTGTCCCTCTGATTGTGGAAGACCCCCACAGCCTAGGTCCCTTTGGAGCCAAGGGGATGGCTGAGCTTTCAGTGGCCCCGAGCGCTCCAGCAATTGCCAATGCCATCCATAATGCGTTAGGCGTGCGCATTCGGGAGTTACCCATCACGCCGGAGAAGATCCTAGCTGCCTTGCATCGCGCAACGGCTACATCTGGGTAGAGTGTGACCTTGTCTCAGCAGGCCAATAGGAGACATTCGCAACCAAGCGGTCTGCACTGAGCCCTACCCGGCCTCAATCCCCAAGAAGTTTGCCTAACCCCAGAAGCCAACTCGGAGCACTGGAATTCAGCCTGGGCGGTTATTACCCTGATTGGAATTGGCAGATTCCGTTTCTTGCGCTTGGCCTTTCCGAAAATCCACAAAGCGGTACCCCACGCCGCGTTCGTTGAAGATATATTTGGGATGGCTGGGGTCGGGCTCGATTTTCTGGCGCAGGTAAGTGATATATAACCGCAGCAACTGAGTGTCATCACGGTACTCGTAGCCCCAGACTTTCGAGAGCAATGTTTCGTGAGTCATCACCCATCCAGCGTTATTGACCAGATGGTAGAGCAGGCGGTATTCGGTGGGACGAAGCTTCACACGTTTGCCACGTACAAGTACCTCACGTCGCTGAAGGTCAACAGCAAGGTCCTCGTCAATGACCATCATCGTTTTCTGTCCTGGCGAGGGCATTTCGGCACGGCGCAATGCGGCTTTGACGCGGCTTGCCAGTTCGCGGGGTGAAAAAGGCTTGGTGATATAGTCATCAGCACCTAATTCCAAACCACGGACTTTGTCCTCTTCTTCGGCCTTCACTGTGAGCATGATGACAGGCACGCTGGAAATCTGACGGATGCGCTCCAGCGTCTCGTATCCATCCATCTCTGGCATCATGATATCCAGAATGACGAGGTCGGGTAGCTCATCGCGCACCTTTTCGATCGCTTCCATGCCATTAGAAGCTGTGCTGACTTGATACCCTTCCAATTCCAAGTTCATGCGCACGAAACGAACCATGCGCGGTTCGTCATCTACAATCAAGACGTGCTTTCTCTCTTCGGTCATTTCTCATTTCTCCCACTAGGACAATGTCCGGAAAAGACTCGGAGACGTGGCATGGCGTGGCCACAGTTTTGGTATCCCGCTACCGAAGTGGCAACGTAAAATGGAACGTGGACCCTTTACCCGGAGCGCTTTCCACCCAAATACGGCCGCCATGCCCTTCGATAATGGCTTTGCACAAGAAAAGGCCTAGTCCAACGCCCTGGGTGCGGCGGCCAAGGCTGGAATCCACACGGTAGAACGGTTCGAACAGTCTAGACTGTTTTTCCAGGGGAATGCCTGGGCCGGTATCAGAAACATACAGCTCGACATAGTCTTGATGCACGCGCCCGCCCACTCGTATTGTGCCGCCTTCTGGTGAGTATTTAATAGCATTGCTAATAAGATTGGAAAAAACCTCTTGCAGCCGCTCCTCATCGGCCAGAACGGGAGGAAAGTCTTCTGGAAAATCCAATTGTAGGTCATGCTTGGTAGCTTGAACGCGAAAGCGTTCCACGGTTTTTGCGGCCAGTTTGGGGATGGCTACATCGCTCATCTCCAATTTCAGCGTGCCTGCCTGGATACGTGATGCCTCGAGCAGGTTATTAATCAGGCGATGCAAGCGATCGCTCTCCTCTTCGATGATCTCTAGGCTCTCGCGCACCGTTTTTTCGTCCCAATGTGCATCCTCACGCCGCAAGGTGCTGGCATAGCCTTTGATCAGGGCCACAGGCGTTTTGAGTTCGTGAGAGATCACGGAGATGAACATGGCCTTCATCTCTTCTGCTTCACGGAAGCGGGTCACGTCATGCACGTTGCCGATGATATTAACCAGCGTGCCCTCGTTATCGTACAGTAGGGAATAGGTAATGCTTACGCTTGTGCGGTGACCATCGGAACGAATGATATCGCCTTCTACCCGCAGGTTCCCGTCCGCGGAAAGGGCCTGCAGAGGACAGTCAGTTTCGCACAGGTTAATGCCTTGTGGATTGCGCAGAGCGATTACACGCCAGCACGGTTGGCCGCGAGCCTGTTCTGCCGTCCAACCAGTCATTTCAGCCAGAGCCCGATTCATGGTCTCGATATGACATTGAGCATCCAGAATGAGCACGCCATCCGCACTGTTCTCGATGATAGCATCCAACCGACTTTTTTCCTCTGCTAGTTGCTGATAGAGAGTTGCATTGCGCACTGCGATCGCGGCCTGGTCAGCAAAGCTAGAAAGCACTTGACGGTCATCTGCAGAGAAAGCAGTGTCGCGGGTACGGAAGACATAAATTAAACCGATCAACCTGTCGTCCAGGGTGAGGGGTAGGCCTACAACCTGACGCAAGTTGATGCCGGCACTGGCGGCTACTAACCGCAGCCGCGCGTAGAGATCAGGCATAGGCCAGTGGGTGCGCTGAAGGGGGATATCGGTCAGGAGAGGAGCGAAGAGCTGCAGCGTGCCCGGCGGAAGACCGAAGCTAGCGCGTACGTGAAATGTGCCATCCCGTCCCTGCAGAGCGATCAGCCCAGCTTCGCCACGTAGCATCTCCACCGCTTTGCTGATAATGAGTTGCAGCAAGGACGGTAGGTCAAGGCGAGCAGTCATCGCTCGGCTGATGCTTAGTAGGTAATCGCGCTGTCGCTGCAGGTAATCTTGCACGTGTACCAATCCTTACTCCCCAACTAATCAAAGGATACTACATTTGGCAGAGGCTGTCAATCCCCCGGTGCTGTGCCAGCACATGGTATCCACTCCAAGGGCCTAATTCAACGGCGACTTTGTCGAGCATAAAAGGTACGACCAACCTGATGTTCTCATCGATCTCTGGCAGTTGCTCCTTGAGGTGGGCAAAGGGTGTTTGGTAGCCCAGGGAGGAGTGTTCTCGCACGTTGTTGTAGTAGTAGAGATAGCCCAGGGCTTCATCGAGCAAATCCCGCTCGCTGTGAATGGCAAGCGCTCTGGGGATGTAGAATTCATCGTCATCGGTGCGGTGAGAGCGTTCGATATGCGCGTTCTCCTCACAATGGCCTTTGTGGTTTTGGATCAGCCGACAGCCGAAGCCCTTGAGCAATTTCCTTAGCTCCGCTACCTTCAGCCAGGATTTCCCACCAAACTCCTCCCCGTTATCCACGGTGAAGACGATTTCCGACTTTACGCCGTGCGATCTTAACCAAGCAACCACCCACAGGTACCAGCATAAGCCATTGGTCCACGACTTCTCTCTGGAGTAAGCCATCAGTTTGAAGCGTGAGTTGACCTCCAGGGCGCTCCATTGGTAGTTCGGGATCTGGCATTGATCCAGGTGAATGATCTGCTCCTTGGTGAGTGCCTTGTGGTCACGGATGAACTTCACATCCATCTGCACAATCTCAAAGGGCTTCGCCGAATACCAGTCCACAAACTCCCGCTTTTCCTTTCTGCGGTGGTGTTGCCCAAGGGGATGACTAAGACATGCCCGGTTGCGGCGCAGGATGTGGCGGATGGTCCCGGCAGGGACTACGACCCCCTCGTATTGTTGCAGATAGCGCGAGAGCCGCTGCGGCCCCAGGTGGGTTTTGTTCTTGGCGGCAATGACCAGGTCCTCAATCTGTGCATCAGTCTTTCGGGGTTGATGTTTGGGCCTCTTGGCGCGATCGCGCAGATCCCCTTCTTGGTTCTTGCGCAGGATATCATAAACCACGCAGCGGTTGATGCCAAACAGGCGCGCGGTGCTGGAGACATTATGCCCATTGCTCTCTAGATAGCCCAATACGGCCTTCCTGGCGGCTTCAGGGTTAATCTTGCGCAGTTCTTTGTAATCAATCTTGCCTGCCGGTGGGCAGGTACGGCGTCCAGTGTCCATATTGCTCCGGTTCTAAAGTGTTCAGATCCACTCCGGCCAATTCTAACACTTTCTGTACGTATTGAGAATATCCATACCCTAGAAACTGTATAGTATGTCCTGGACACCGTGCACCCCGTATTTGCATATATGATTGGATTGTGTTACAATGAAATATAATAGCCGTTGGGGCGTGGTGCAGTGGTAGCACAGCGGACTTTGGATCCGTTAACGGAGGTTCGAACCCTCCCGCCCCAGTTTCTTTCCGTTTGGATCTGCAGCCGTTTCACTTGAAATCGGACAGGAAGGTCATTTATTCCTAAATTCTCTAACAAGGCACTCAAGACAGCCAGGGTGCTATCACGAAACCCGTTTTCGCAGCGAAAACGGGTTTCTTGGACTTCTATGGATTGGGAGGCGTGATGCGCAAGCTGGCAGTAGTAATACTGGCCGCTGGTCAAGGTACACGGATGAAGTCAAAATTGCCCAAGATCCTGCATCCGATCGCTGGTCAGCCAATGGTCAAATATATCCTCGATGCAGTTGCAGAACTCAGCGATGGGAAACCTGTGCTGGTTGTGGGCTATAAAGCGGACTTGGTACGTCAGACGTTAGGCGACGTAGCAACGTATGTTGTCCAAGAACAGCAATTAGGTACGGGGCATGCCGTGCTCCAGGCACGCGAACAACTAGAGAGTCGAGCCAAGTCCATCCTCGTATTGTACGGTGATATGCCTTTGCTCTCTCGGGACACACTGTGCTCCTTAGTTCAGGCTCATGAGTCGCACGTTGCTCCGATTACCATGCTTACCTGTATCCATGAAGATGCCATGGGGTTTGGCCGCATCCTGCGGGATGCCAAGGGGCGGATAGTTGGAATTATCGAAGAGAATCATGCTACGCCTGAACAATTGGCAATCAAGGAACTCAATCCGGGCGTTTACTGCTTCGATGCGGCTTGGCTTTGGTCCCATCTACCCAGGCTATCACGCAGTCCAAAAGGGGAATACTACCTGACCGATTTGGTTGGTATGGCTGTGGCAGAAGATCATGCTGTAGAAACCATCCTGGTCGAGGATCCCCTGGAGACTCTTGGCATTAACGATCGGGGGCACTTGGCCAGAGTAGAGGCGGTAGTGCGTCAACGCATCCGTGAAAAGCTGATGCACGCTGGGGTGACTCTTATTGACCCTGCCTCTACCTATGTTGATGCGACAGTACGGGTAGGGCAGGATACAGTTATTCATCCTAACACGTATTTACAGGGCAATACCCAAATTGGGATGAATTGCGAAGTCGGGCCAAACACCATCATCCGTGATTCAACGATTGGGAATGACTGTCGCCTAGAGGCCTCCGTGATTGAGGAAGCTGTAGTGGAGAACAAGGTGTCAATTGGCCCCTTTGCCCACCTGCGCAAAGGAGCGCACTTGGCTGATGGTGTGCATATGGGCAACTTTGGTGAGGTCAAGTCCTCCTACCTAGGCCCAGGCGTAAAGATGGGGCATTTCAGTTACATCGGGGATGCTACTATAGGAGCCGATGTGAACATTGGTGCAGGTACCGTTACTTGCAATTTCGATGGCATAAAAAAGCATCGCACCGTGATCGAGGATGGGGCTTTCATTGGCAGTGACACCATGCTGGTGGCGCCAGTACGCATTGGCGCACGAGCGCGGATTGGAGCTGGCGCGGTGGTTACCCATGATGTGCCGCCTGACAGCACCGCTTATGGAGTACCTGCACGTGTGAGATCAAAGCAAGGAAACGATAAAGAGACTGCGAGTGATGTGAAAGCAAGTCCATCTTCAGAAGGAGCTAGCAAGGAGACAATCGTGGGAGATGCAGAATTAATTGCATTGGCTGCTGAGGCACGTCACCAAGCGTATGCACCCTATTCGCATTACCGAGTAGGGGCAGCGCTTTTGACTGCCTCAGGGAAAGTCTATACCGGCTGTAACGTCGAGAACGCATCTTATAGCTTGACTGTTTGCGCCGAGCGGGTAGCCGCATTGAAGGCGATCTGTGAAGGCGAACGCGAGTTCGTTACCATAGCAGTGGTCACCGAGAATGGCGGCACTCCTTGTGGTGCCTGTCGGCAAACGCTGGCCGAGTTTGGGCCAGATATGCGTGTTTTGGCAACGGATGTTTCTGGTAAATATAAGGTCTACACCTTAAGCGAGCTACTCAGTGCCCCCTTCCGTCCATCTCACTTACTGGGCGATAAATCACATAATCTATAGATAAAACTGAGGAGAGCATATATGGTGCAGAAAATTACGCCAGCAAGTGTGGATTTCTCGCGTTGGTACACGGACGTTGTGCAGGCAGCAGAATTGGCGGATTATGCGCCGGTAAAGGGTTGCATGGTCATCCGTCCTTATGGCTATGCTTTGTGGGAGAACATCCAACGTGCTCTGGACCAACGCTTTAAGGCCACCGGCCATAAAAATGCTTATTTTCCACTGTTTATCCCAGAAAGCTTTGTTAAGAAAGAGGCAGAGCACGTTGAGGGCTTTTCTCCAGAATTGGCCGTGGTAACCTACGGTGGAGGCAAGCAACTGGAAGAGCCGCTGGTGGTTCGCCCTACATCAGAGACGATCATCAATGCCATGTACGCTCAATGGATTCGATCGTATCGGGATTTGCCAGTGCTGATCAATCAGTGGTGCAACGTAGTGCGTTGGGAAATGCGCACTCGCCTGTTCCTTCGTACCACAGAATTCCTGTGGCAGGAGGGGCACACCGCACATGCCACAGCCGAGGAGGCTATGGCCGAAACGCTGCGTATGCTCGAGATTTACCGCGATTTTGCGGAGAACGAAGCAAGCATTCCCGTTATTCCAGGCCGCAAAAGCGACAGCGAGAAGTTTGCTGGGGCAGTCGAAAGCTACACGATTGAGGCCATGATGGGCAACAAGTGGGCTTTGCAAGCTGGCACTTCCCACTTCCTGGGTCAGAACTTTGCCAAAGCTTTCGGCATCCAGTTCCTGAATCAGGAAAATCAGCTCGAATACGTGTGGCAGACAAGCTGGGGAGTCAGCACGCGCATGATTGGAGCTCTCGTTATGGTACACGGTGATGACCAAGGGCTGCGCTTGCCGCCCAAATTGGCTCCTATTCAGGTTGTCATCGTACCTATTTGGAAAGACGAAGAGGAATATGCCCAGGTAATGGCTGTGGTTGAGGGGATGATGGACGGATTGAGGCAGGAGTTTCGCTGTCACCTGGATGACCGAGCTGAGGTATCTCCTGGTTACAAGTTCCATGATTGGGAAATGCGCGGAGTGCCATTGCGTGTCGAGCTAGGGCCGAAGGATGTGCAGAAAGGCCAAGCAGTGCTCGTGCGACGTGATTTACCGCGGCAGGAAAGCAAATCTACCGCGGCCATTGACGCTTTGTCTGCTGCAGTACGGGATATATTGGATGCTATCCAGCGCAATCTGTATGCACAGGCGCTTCGCTTCCGTGAGGAGAATACCTTCTATCCGACAACCTACGACGAATTGCGCGAAGCCGTAGCAGAGGGGTTTGCCCTAGCCTATTGGTGCGGTTCGGCGGATTGCGAAGCTACCATCAAGGAAGAAACCAAAGCAACTATTCGCTGTATTCCATTGCAGCAAGATGGCGAACCAGGACGTTGTGTCTACTGTGGGAACCAGGCAAAGGAGAAAGCAGTTTTTGCGAGAGCTTTTTAGCCCGGTTGCTAGGTATGGGCTTTCAGGCTCGCAAGATCCACTGCTCATGGATAGGTGGTGAGAGGAGTGCCAGATGCGAGATGAGGGATTGAATGTCAAGATGCAGCAAGTGCGTGAAATGGCCGACGCCAAAGGCTTTTCCTCTGACCCAGCGCGCGTTTGGGAAATGCTCGCCTTGATCCACAGCGAAGTATCAGAGGCCACCGATGCATACAAGAAGGGCCAACCCTTGGAGAAAGTTGGAGAAGAATTGATTGACGCGGTGATTCGCATTCTGCACTTGCTCTCTGCATTAGGCCTGGATGCGGAGGAACTATTCGAGCACAAAATGGAGGTCAACTGGTCTCGACCTTATAAGTACGGAACGGTGCGTGGTGGATAAGAGGCGCGTCTTTGCCGAGGGAGAAACAGCACTGATTATCCTTGGCCGTAAGCGTTTTTTGATGCGCTTACAGCGAGACCAGGTACAGCATACTCACCATGGCTTGATTCGCCACGACGACTTGATTGGGCAACTACCCGGCAAGTCCTTCACTACCCATCTCGGTTATCCGCTTCTTGCGCTGCGCCCTTCGCTTCATGACATGATCATGAGCATAGAACGTGCCTCACAAATCGTGTACCCCAAAGAAATTGGCTATATCTTGCTGAAATTGAACGTAGGGCCAGGATGCCATATTATAGAAGCCGGTACAGGCAGCGGTGCATTGACCATCGCATTGGCTCACGCTGTGCGCCCCAATGGGCGTGTGTATTCCTACGAAGTCCGTGAGGATATGCTGCGTGTGGCTGCCAGGAATTTGGCTGACACAGGTCTCCAGGAATGGGTGGAATTGAAACAGCGGGACATTGCAACCGGTTTTGGCGAGCAAGGCGTGGATGCGGTATTCCTGGATGTGCGCACTCCTTGGCTGTATTTGCAGGCAGCGAGGGATGCATTAGCAGAGGGAGGCTTTTTCGGGGCCATTGTTCCCACCACCAATCAAGTGTCGGAACTGATTGCTGCATTGGAAAGCAATCTTTTTAGTGATATTGAGGTAAGTGAGATTTTGTTGCGTTCTTACAAGCCGGTTGCAGCACGGCTGCGTCCCATGGATCGCATGGTAGCGCATACAGGTTATCTCATTTTTGCACGCCGAATAGAGAAGGGGCTTTCCCGTGAGTATTTACAAGAGGCCACCCCAGATGAATGGATGGTTGCGCAAGCAGATGAGGAGTTGGGAGTAAATGGGCAAAATACGTAGGTTAGTCTTGGATGTGCTTAAGCCACATGACCCTTCCATTATTCAGGTTGCTGCAGAGCTGAGCGAGCTGCCAGGTGTAGAGGCTGTGAACATCAGTATCTACGAAATGGACCGACGGGTTGAGAATGCCAAGATCACCTTGGAAGGCACTGACCTTAACTACGATCAAATATTGAAGGTGATCGGTGAGAATGGCGGCACTGTACACTCAATTGATGAAGTAGTGGCGGGGCGCATGATCATCGAGGATGCACAAACACTGCAGGACCCACTGGGATAAGAACAGTGTAAGTGGCCAATAGATCGTTACCAGCCTCTTTGTCACAAGCGAGCAGCAGGTCGGTACTAATTGGGTCGAGCAGGATAGGTGGTAGCAAGGCGATATGCTCATCCCCAGTATACCCCAAATGG